>CANEWJ010000078.1 GCA_947442625.1 Chitinophagaceae bacterium | reverse complement strand
GGCCTGCATCAACGAGACAACCAGCAGCTGATTGGGGCATTGAAAAACCTGAGGGATATTGGAAACAGTGTGATTGTGGTTGAACACGACAAGGATATCATGCTTGCTGCTGATCACCTCATTGACGTTGGCCCCAAGGCCGGTATTCATGGCGGTAGGATTGTTGCACAGGGAACACCCGCTGATGTTTGCAAGTCTGGCTCAGAAACCGCAGGCTATCTCAACAACAAGAAAAAAGTGGAAGTGCCAGCAGAAAGGCGGAAAGGCAATGGCAATTATCTTCAGTTGACGGGAGCCTCAGGAAATAATTTAAAGAATGTTGACATCAACATTCCTCTGGCAACCTTTGTTTTGGTAACAGGGGTAAGTGGTAGCGGTAAGTCCACCCTGATCAATGAAACCCTTTATCCGTTGTTGAACAAGCATTGTTATGATGCCAAGCAGGATCCAATGCCCTATAAAAAAATCACTGGGTTGGAGCATATTGATAAGGTGATAGAAATTGATCAGTCGCCCATTGGCAGAACTCCGCGCAGCAACCCCGCCACGTATTGTAATTTTTTTACAGACATTCGTCAGTTGTTTGCAGCAGTACCAGAAGCAAAGATCAGGGGCTATACTGCAGGTCGTTTTTCGTTCAATGTAAAAGCGGGTCGTTGCGACATGTGTGAGGGTGGAGGATTGAGGGTCATTGAAATGAATTTTCTGCCTGATGTTTATGTGCATTGTGAAAAATGCAATGGGAAGCGCTACAACCGTGAAACATTGGAAATTCGGTACAAGGGAAAATCAATCAGCGATGTACTCGACATGACAGTGGATGAGGCGGTTGAGTTCTTTCAACAAATTCCTTACCTCTACAGAAAAGTGAAGGTGCTTCAGGAAGTTGGATTGGGCTATATCACCCTTGGTCAATCTGCTGTAACCCTCAGTGGTGGAGAGGCGCAGCGTGTCAAGCTCTCAACTGAACTATCCAAAAAAGATACGGGGAAGACATTTTATATTTTGGATGAACCCACAACAGGTCTTCATTTTCAGGACATCAACCTGTTGTTGAATGTGTTGAATAAATTGGTTAACCGGGGTAACACTGTTTTGGTGATTGAACACAACCTGGATGTGATCAAAGTGGCTGATCATATCATTGACCTTGGCCCCGAGGGTGGGGATGGTGGAGGTACCATTTTATACGAAGGTGATCCTATAGGATTACTCAAGATCAAGGGCAGTCATACAGCGAAGTTTTTGAAAATTGAATTGGATGCCTGACCCAACCTGTCGAACTAAAACCGTATGATAGGACATTTAACATCGCTGCCTCTTCCGTGATCCTCATATTGCTCGTTTCTTCCAAGCCTGATGCTGATTTTAACGGAAGATCCATAGTATGCATCATTGTTTGTGGGAGTTCCTCTTTTTGCTCCGATGCCAAAACCGGGCCTGTAATTTCCCCCATTGGCAAAGGCAGATTTGTTTGCCATCTGAATGGCCTGTTTGGCCTTTTCAGTTCCATCTCCAAAGTAGGCGTAAAAATCTTCATTGCTGATGTAATTGGTGCTGACGTCATCAATATAATCAGTGAATGTTTTCCTGTTGATGATCTCAAAAGAGAGGGCTATGTTTTGGCTCACAAAATATTTGACACCAACTCCATAGGGTACATTTACTTGTGTAAGGCTGTATTCTTTTTTATCAGGAAAGGCCGGCATTCCCTGACCCTCTGTTCTCAAGGGTTTCAGGTCTACCCAGGTTTTACTTCCATCAGCAGCTTCATATTGTCCTTGGGGATTGAAATGGAATACGCCAATTCCCAACAAAACATATGGCCTGATGCGGTGAAGTACATCCACGGGGTCGTATTCAAACAATGCTGTAGGGTAAAGTTCAGCGGCAATGAATCCTTCTAGTATATCAGACCTGAAATGCTGGTTTCTTGCTTTTCTGGCTTCCTCCATTCCACCGCTGCTTGTGATCAGGCTGTCTGCCCCCTGCACTTTGCCCATGTTGACGGAAAGCCTTGCGTTGATGAACTCATCAGGACGGTAACCAAGATGGAATCCTGTCATGAATTTGGTGAGGGAAATCATGTTGTCTTTGAGAAAGGTTTCACCTTTACCCCTGTTGCCACCAAGATCCCCAAGAAAATTGGAGGGGCCATACGTGAAGCCGTATTCGAACCTGGATTGTTGAGCCTTTGTGCTGCCTGTGTCTATAACGACAATCAAAGCAATGAGACATAATGTCCTACGCAGGCTGTGTAGCATAGCTTTCATGGGTACGGATTGTAGGATTAGGGTCTTTGGGACTTTATTGAAACGGAAGCTTTATAGAAATATTATGTTAAAGCTTCTTTAACATAAAAAATGAGGCAATTGTAGGGGGTTGAATACGTATTTCTACGGCTTTCTCATCATTTTGATGTGTGGGATATCGTCTTCCATATAGGTTTCGCTGCATTGCCCAAAACCAAGATTTTCGTAAAAACGTTTCAGGTATAGTTGTGCCCCAATTTTGATGGGTAAAGTTCCATACAAACGCATGGTTTCTTGAATGGCATTTTCCATCAGTGCTATTCCTGCGCCTTTTCCACGATACCGTGGAGATCCTACCACCCTTCCAATGGATGGCTCCTTATAAGCCAGACCAGGAGGGAGAATCCTGCAACATGCAACCAGCTCATCATTTAACCGGCCCTGCAAATGGCGTGATTCCTGGTCTTTGTCATCCATGTCCAGGAAAATGCATTGCTGTTCAACAACAAACACCTCGCTTCTCAGCTTTAGCATATCGTAAAGTTCTGCGGGGGTTAATTCCTGGAAGGGTTTGATGGTCCATTCTATCGTTGACATGCATTCGACTGTTATGAAACAAAATTACGTCAAACAAAAGCATGTAGCAATCCTCCATATAGTTTTCCACTCCATTTGAAATCAATTAATTTTGTAAGACCAAACATACCATCACTACAAGATCTACCATATTACAAAATCCCATCGAATACCTCAAGGGTGTGGGTCCTTTGAGGGCTGACATGCTCAAAAAGGAACTGCAGATTTTTACGTTTGAAGACCTTTTGAGTCATTTTCCTTACAAGCACCTGGACAAAACCAGCGTTCAGCCGATTGGACAGATCAGCCCTTCAATGGAATATGTTCAGGTCAAGGGGTTCATTGTTTCGATGGAAATTATTGGGGAGAGGAGGGCCCGGCGTTTGGTTGCACAGTTTCGAGACCGAACGGGTATCCTTGAATTGACCTGGTTCCAAGGAATCACTTGGGTACAAAAAACACTTGCAGTCGGTGGGGAGTATCTTGCATTTGGCAAGTTGGGTTTCTTTTTAGGAAAAGCGCAAATGACACATCCTGAACTGGAATCTGTCAAGGATGCCAATGCTTCAACCAAGCCGTCAATGGAGCCGGTCTATCCAGTAACGGAAAAGCTCAAGGCAAGAGGGCTGAATGGAAGGGCCATTGGAAAGCTGACTGAACAGCTGTTTTTATTACTGGACGAAAAACAAATTCCAGAAGTCTTGCCAAGATTTTTTCTCGAAAAGGAAAACCTTGTTTCACGCTGGCAGGCTTTTAAGCAAGTCCATTTTCCTTCCTCTGCAGATGCCCACCAGCAAGCGGTATACCGCTTAAAATTCGAGGAACTTTTTACGGCACAACTGCGCCTGGGTATGTTGCGTTCTGCCAGGCACAGGTTTTCGCGGGGAGTGGTATTTTCCAAAGTGGGTGATTGTTTTAATGTTTTCTTCCATCAATATTTACCCTTTCCGCTGACAGGCGCTCAGAAAAGGGTATTGAAAGAGATCCGGCAGGATACAGGCACAGGCAGGCAAATGAACAGGCTCTTGCAAGGCGATGTGGGAAGCGGAAAAACGATAGTGGCCCTGATGGCCATGCTTATTGCCATTGACAATGGTTTTCAGGCCTGCATCATGGCGCCAACCGAAATTCTGGCGAGACAGCATTTTGACAATTTCTCTTCCATGTTGGCGCCACTGGAGCTCCCTGTTGGCATCTTGACCGGTTCTACAAAATCAGCTGAGCGGAAAAAAACATTGGCAGGCATCCAGGATGGGTCGTTGAAAATCATCATTGGTACACATGCGCTTATTGAAGATGTAGTGCAGTTCAGTAACCTGGGCCTGGCCGTGATCGATGAACAACATAAGTTTGGCGTTGCACAAAGAGCAAAGCTTTGGGGCAAGCATGCCATACCACCGCATATGCTGGTCATGACGGCAACACCCATCCCCAGAACCCTTGCCATGACTGCCTATGGTGATCTTGATTACAGTGTGATAGACGAGTTGCCGCCAGGAAGAACGCCCATTTTGACGGTACACCGCTTGGATGATGCAAGGCCGCAGGTCATGGATTTCATCAAGTCTGAAATAAAATTGGGACGCCAGATTTATTTTATTTTCCCATTGATTGAAGCGAGTGAAAAAATGCAATATGAAGACCTGATGCAGGGGTATGAAAACGTGAAGGCCTGGTTTCCTGAGCCTCAATATTGGATCAGCATGGTTCATGGCAGGATGACTGCAGATCAAAAGGAGATGAACATGCGGCGCTTTGTCAACCGTGAAACCCAGATCATGGTGGGCACCACTGTGATAGAGGTTGGCGTGAATGTTCCCAATGCCAGTGTGATGGTCATTGAAAGCGCGGAAAAATTTGGTCTCAGCCAGTTGCACCAATTGCGCGGAAGGGTTGGCCGGGGAAGCGAAAAAAGTTATTGCATTCTCTTGTCTGGCAGCCAAGTGGGCAAGGATGCAAAAGACAGGCTGGGGGTGATGTGCGCCACCAACGATGGTTTCAAAATTGCTGAAAAAGACCTTGACCTTCGCGGCCCTGGCGATATTCAGGGAACAAGGCAAAGCGGTGCGCTAAGCTTCAGGATTGCAGACCTTGTTGCAGACAGGGCAATCCTTGAAAAAGCAAAGGTTTACGCCGAGGAGCTCTTGGGATTAGATCCCGATCTTCATCTCGAGGAAAATACCCTGTTAAGACAATTTTTAAAAGCGGAAAAAGGGGGCACCCTCTGGGGGAAGATTTCTTGATCTTGCTCAAACTGGGTTGAATCGCTTTTCATGAAGACGAGCTATTTTTCAGGTACACGTCACCTGAAAAATTTCAAAATGCATTTTAGGGCATTTAAATACCAATAATTAACATCTTTTAAGGTATTAAACTTTTACATTTAAGTATTGTCATAAGTATATGAAAAGTTGTGTGCCTGCAATATTGGTGTTTATTGTGTTCCTGTGCAGGCAACCTGTTCAGTCTCAATCCTTTTATGCGTTAGATTTTATTGAAAACAAGGGGCAGTGGAAGGGGGATTTCAGGTTCAAAACAGTTGCAGGAAATGGGACCCTTTTTATCAGCAATCAGGGATATACCGTTTTAAAGAACAATCCTGAAGACTTTTCCACTGTCATGGAATACATCCATGGACATCAAGCTGAAAAAACAGCACCAGTAAAGATAACTCCCAACGTCAAGGATGGTGAAACTGAATCTGCCATAGCCATACGGTCGCATGCTTACCATGTTAGATTTTCCGGCAGCAATCAGGCTATTCAGTTTGTTGCTGAAAAACCCACTGGGGAGAAGTCCAATTATTTTTTGGGCGAAGATCCGGCCAGTTGGAAAATGGGAGTAGGCAGTTATGCCAGCATTCTTGGAAAGGGGCTTTATCCTGGTGTTGATATACGCTATTACTCCAGCGGTGATAGGATGAAATATGATTTGTTGCTTGCCCCTGGGGCTGATCCTGCCAACATTCTCATGACCTATATTGGGGTTGACAAGCTCAGCATCAAAAACGGACAGCTTGTTGTTTCCACTTCTGTGGGGGAATCAAAGGAACTTCCACCCTATGCCTATCAAATCATCGGAGGACAAAAAAAAGAAGTTGCCTGTACGTATACGTTGAAGGGAAACCAGGTCAGCTTTTCTGTCAAGGAGTATGATAAAACTGTGGCCCTTACCATTGATCCAGTCTTGGTTTTTTCTACCTATACAGGAAGCAGAAGCAGCAACTGGGGTTTTACTGCAGCACCAGGGCCTGATGGAAGCTTGTATGCCGGAGGTATTGTTTTTGGCGCTGGATATCCCCTGTCTACCGGAGCCTTTCAAACCGGTTTTGGTGGTGGAACCGGGCAGGGTAACATCAGTGGTGTAGATATTGGCATTACCCGTTTTAGCCCTGATGGGCGAACAAGAATTTTTTCTACTTATTTGGGGGGAAGTGGGGATGAGTTTCCGCACAGTATTTTCGTTGATCCACAAGGGAATCCCGTAATCCTTGGAAGGACCACCTCTGCTAATTTTCCAACAAGAAATAACAACAAGGTGGGCACTTTGGGGGGTACTGATATTTTTGTAACCAAGCTTTCCTCAGATGGTACCATTTTATTGGGCGGTGTATTGATCGGGGGTGCTGGCCTTGATGGAGCCAACATGGATCCCGCCATCAGCCCAGGTCCCAAATCACTTTTGTACAATTACGGAGACAATGCCAGGAGCGAAGTAATCCTGGACAAGGCGAACAATGTATATGTGGCATCCAGCACCTCCTCCAATGATTTTCCAATGAGGAATGCCAGCCAGGCCGTATTCGGCGGCGGCCAGGATGGAGTATTGATGAAATTCAGCCCAGACCTTTCGACGATTTTTTTCAGCACTTATCTTGGTGGAAGTGATGATGATGCAGCATTTGTTTTGGCCCTCAATCCATTGAACAATGCCATCTACGTAGCAGGGGCTACAAGAAGTACCAACTTGCCTGGAATAAAAACTGGTACGATTGGCCCATCATTGCTGGGTGGTGTGGATGGTTTTGTGACCGTTTTCAGCAATGCAGGTGCAAGGGGAATATGTAGTTTTCTTGGTACGGATGCAACCGATATTGTATATGGAATTCAGTTTGACCAGAAAGGGTTTCCCTATGTCATGGGCATCTCATTGGGCAGTTGGCCTGTGCGCAATGCTGCATACAGCAATCCTGGTGCCAGGCAGTTCATTTCAAAGCTGATGCCCGACCTCACTGGATATGTATACTCTACTGTATATGGTACTGCTGCCATTGTGCCCAATATTTCACCTGTGGCATTTCTGGTTGACCGATGTGAAAACGTCTATGTTTCAGGATGGGGTGGTAAACTCAACCTTTGTTACGATGGCGCATTTGATACCCGTACCATTGGTACAGGCGGCATGCCTTTGGCTGGTAATCCTATCCAGAGCTATACAGACAACAAGGATTTTTATTTCTTTGTTTTGGAAAAAGACGCTACCAAACAATTATATGGTTCATTTTTTGGACAACAAGGTGGAGAAGGTGATCATGTGGATGGTGGTACAGCAAGGTTCGATAACAAAGGAGCCATTTATCAGGCAGTTTGTGCCAATTGTGGCGGCACCAATATCTGTGCGCGTGATCCCATCAGGCGTCCTATGATCGTTACTCCTGGCGTTGTCGCCCCCACCAATGGCGCCCTGGGTTCCGGAGGTGCAGGTGAATGCAACCTGGCTGCTTTCAAGATCAATTTTGAGTTTGATGGAGTAAAGGCCGGAGCCCTTTCTATTATTGAAGGAGTTGCCAACGATACCGCTGGCTGCCTACCATTGACAGTCGATTTCACCGACAGCATTGCTGTTGGTAAAACCTATGAGTGGAGTTTTGGAGATGGATCCCCAGTGGTATCAGGCACTGATCCTGAGCGAAGCCATACTTATACCGTTGCTGGTAATTATAGGGTGAGATTGATTTCCACCGACAATGAAAGATGCATCCCAAGGGATACGTCCTATATAACCATCCGGGTAAGAACGGACAAAGCTATACTGAGTGCGGTTGGAGGAAAGCTGCCGCCTTGCCAAAGCCTGGCGTATCGTTTTACCAATACCTCCATTGCTCCGGCTTCCAGGCCATTCACCGATACCTCATTTATTTGGGATTTTGGTGACAACTCTCCAAAAGTAAAAACTGGTAAAGTCAATGTTGACCATGTTTTTCCGGCTGTAGGGACTTACAAGGTGAGGCTGTACTTGAATGATACAGCCTATTGCAATGCAAACGATGTAGAGGAGTTTACCATTTCTATTTCCCCTTTGGTCAAGGCAAGCTTTACCACCCCTGCATTGGGTTGTTTACCCCATAGGGCAACATTCAAAAATACCAGCCTGGCTGGGCAAACCTTCCGATGGGACTTTGGGGATGGATCTTCCTTCACAGGGCCCAATCCTCCTGTTCGCCTCTACAACAGACTTGGTGATTACACAGTAACGTTGATTGTAACTGATCCTGCTACCTGTAACCTTAGCGATACAACCCGTTTCATTATTTCAGTAAAGCCCAAGCCAGTCGCTTCATTCAGCTTTGCACCCAATCCTCCCAAAGAAAATGTGCCAACCCAATTCACCAATCTCTCTTTCGGAGCAAAATCTTATTATTGGGAATTTGGTGATGGAGATACTTCCCGACTTACCAATCCGATTCATCTTTATGAAAGATCTGATACATTCAGTGCGTGTCTGGTTGCATACAATGAATTTGGCTGTACCGATACCGTATGCACCAAGGTGGTTACGCTCATCAAACCCGTGGTGGATGTTCCTTCAGCATTTACACCCAACGGTGATGGAAAGAACGACAAGGTATTTGTGCGCGGATTTGGGATTGCGCAGATGAACTTCAGGATCTATAACAGGTGGGGACAGGTTGTCTTTGAATCAGGTTCTCCATCCTATGGGTGGGATGGAAAATTCAAAGGAGCACTGCAACCCATGGATGCCTATGCATATACACTGATTGTGCAGTTTGGTGATGGTACCATCGTCAACAAAAAAGGCGATATTACATTAATACGGTAGCGCATACAATATAAGCAGTTGAAATGATGGATATAGGATCGAAAAAATTGAAGTGGATGGTCTTGGCAATCATTGTCATGCTTTTGCATGCACAGACATTTGCCCAGGATCTTCATTTTTCTCAGTTTTTCAATTCACCACTTTCCACCAATCCTGCCAACACAGGGTTCATTCCTGCTGCTGATTATCGCCTGGGGGCGCATTACAGGGACCAGTGGACATCGATTCCAGTTCCTTACAAGACAATCAGCATATTTGGTGATTTTCAGTTCATGCGGGACAGGTTCAGGAGTGGCTGGATGGGGCTTGGGGGAATGATCTTGCAGGATGTAGCTGGAACCGGGAATTTAAAATCGACCAAAGCCTATGCATCGGTTGCCTATCACCAGATGTTGGGCTCTACTGGTTTGTTGTCAGCAGGATTCAATCTTGGTTATGCGGGTAAGCAAATCAGTGCAGAAAAGTTGACATTTGACAACCAGTGGAATGGAAGGTTTTTTGACGGAGCTACCCCGAGCGGAGAAATTTTACAGAGCAATTCCATTGGATATTTTGATCTACAGGCCGGCCTGAATTATGCGTATTTTCCGAGTGATCATGTGTACCTCCATGCCGGCTTTAGCATGCATCATCTGAACAAGCCCCAGGAAACTTTTTTTGCTTCTACACCCAATTATGACAATACCATCACACCGCGGTCCATATTTTTTGCAGATGCAGTGGTGAAATTGAACAACCGGGTAATCCTTTCACCCAGCATTTATTACAGCCAACAGGCGAAAGCTTCAGCATTTGTTGGTGGGCTGCAAATGAATTACAATGTGGTTGGTGCCGGAGATCAGCAGCTCATTGGAGCCATGTTTTTTCGCCCAGGAGACGCTTATATTCCCATGATTGGTTACCAATGGAAAAGTTTCAAGTTCATGTTCAGCTATGATGTATCCAACTCTCCCATAAAATACTTCAACAACAGCAGGGGTGCATCAGAAATGTACATGCAATATGATGGCATCTATTCCACCATGTACGGCGGTGGAAGACAAAGCATGTGCCCTACTTTTACAACTGGCTTTTGATGCTGAGGTCTTCGAAGAGCGCCGCTACCAGTGCTGAAGGGGTGTTGAATGTGTTGATCCTTTTCCAGATTGGATCATAAAGAAAGCCATTGTCGGCAAGCAACTCCATGTGTTTGATCAGGTGATCATAAAAGCCCCCAGAATTAAGGATGTAGATTTTCTTGTCATGGATGCTCAGCTGGTTCCAGGTCAGCATCTCAAACATTTCATCCAGGGTCCCAAAGCCTCCGGGTAGAACAATGCCAGCAACTCCCATCTGATACATGGTTCTTTTTCTTTCATGCATGTCTTTGGTGATGATCAGGTGGGTGAGGCTATCGTGTTCATGTTCCCAGGCCAGTAACATCTCAGGGATTACACCGGTAACACGGGCTCCATTGGCAAGTGCACTATTGGCAAGTTCTCCCATGATGCCTTTTTTCGATCCGCCATATACTATATCAAGCCCTCCAAGGGCTAATTCCTTGGCCAATGTTGCAGCATCTGAAGCATAAACAGGGTCTGATCCAAATTTGGAACCACAGAAAACAGCTACCGCTTGACGAATTGGAGTAGTCATCGCTTCTATTTCTTCTTGTAATCTCCCCTCTTCCAGGAGCGGATGAATTCTGACCAGGCGAAGGGGTTAAAGATGTTCATGGGAGGTGCCTGGCCGGTATAATAGTATTTCTGGGCACTCCTGGCAAGATTCATGTTTACTGACTCTTTCCCGTCATTGGGAAGGGTTCGCATGAGCATTCTTCTGGTTGCCATGTCAGTATTCCTTCGGGCAATCTCAATGTTGTCATCAGGTACGTCCGTATTTACAAAATCCCTTTCAAACTGCTCTCTTGAGGGCCTGGGCTTGATGATGGCGGCAGGAAGGAAAGAGGTATCATTGACCATCAATTGGATAATACTAAATTGATTGCCCTCCATGTTGGTGGGAATCTTTGTGATCTTATTTTTGAAACCAATGCAACTGAACTCAATTTCGTCACCCTTCAATACCACAATCGAGAAAACACCCTGGCCGTTGGTGAGCGTACCCCTTCCGGTACCTTTTACCAGTATACTTACTGCAGGAAGCCCCCTCAGGCTGTCCGCGGTCATCACCACACCATAAAGTTGTACCACAGTATCCTTGAAAGTTTCAAACTGTGCCTTCGCTGCAAAGGGCATAAATGCCATAATCAACAGGGATTGCCTGAGTAGTTTTTTCATCCAATTCATTCTTTCACAAATTAAGTGCATCTTTTCCATAAACAAAGTAGCACATGATTGGTTATTTTTGCAGTTCCTAGGATTTTTTAACAATTTATATTTATGGGCACAGAAGAGATTTTGAAGGCATTGGGCAATGTTCAGGAACCTGATTTGAAAAAGGATCTTGTTACCCTGAACATGGTCAGGGATATTGTAATCGG
>CANEWJ010000077.1 GCA_947442625.1 Chitinophagaceae bacterium | reverse complement strand
CCTGGCAACAGCGAAGCCCGAAACTTTTTGCCACATCCCTATTCTGATTTCATTTATGCCATCATCATCGAAGAATATGGTTTGCTTGGTGCAGCGGTGATGCTCTTGATCTATTTGCTTTTCTTGTACCGGTGCATCAGGATCATGCGCAAATGCCCCTATGCATTTGGTGCATTTCTTTCGCTTGCCCTGGGCTTTACACTGGTTATTCAGGCCCTGGCCAACATGGCGGTAAATGTGAACCTTTTCCCAGTAACAGGGGTCACCTTGCCCTTGGTCAGCATGGGTGGAAGTTCTTTTCTGTTTACATGCCTGTCTATTGGCATCATTTTGAGTGTTGCCAGAAACGTCGAAATATTGGAAGGCAAAGCAGAACCCCAAACGCAGCAGGAGGGCGGATCAAAGTGAAATTGAAAAAAATCATCATAGCAGGAGGAGGAACCGGAGGGCATATATTCCCAGCCATTGCAGTGGCCAATGCATTGCGCAGGATAGATCCCTCCATTCAGGTGCTGTTCATTGGGGCCAAGGGTAAAATGGAGATGGAAAAAGTGCCCCAAGCAGGTTACCGCATTGAAGGGCTTGATATTGCCGGATTCAACAGGGCTTCCTTGTTGAAGAACTGGAGCCTTCCCTTTAAATTGATCAAGAGTTTTTTTCAGGTAAGAAAAATCTTCCAATCCTTTGGACCTGATGCTGTATTTGGTGTGGGCGGTTACTCAAGTTTCCCTGTGCTTAAATATGCGCAACAGCAGGGTATCCCGACTTTCTTGCATGAAGCGAATTCCTTCGCAGGAAAATCAAACATCATGCTTGGTAAGAAAGCATCATTGGTCATGGTGGCAACAGCTGGTATGGAGAAATTCTTTCCTCCTGAAAAATTGGTAAGAACTGGAAATCCTGTGCGAAGGGAAATTGCTGAGCGTACTGTATTGCGTGAAGAAGCTTTGGAGTTTTTTGGCATAAGAGAAGGCAAGCCAACTGTGCTTGTGATTGGTGGTAGCCTTGGTGCGAGAAGCATCAACAACGCCATTGCCAAACACATCAATGCTTTTTTTCAAGCAGGGGTACAGTTGATATGGCAGACGGGAAAAGGAAACCTGGAGCTGGTTTCTGCTGAAATCCGCAACAGGAAAGATGTATGTGTAACAGAGTTCATTACAAAGATGAACTATGCGTATACAGCAGCGGATGTAGTTGTGTCCAGGGCTGGTGCCATTGCTTTGGCAGAGATATGTGCATGCGGAAAACCCTCTGTACTTGTCCCTTATCCTCACGCGGCAGAAGACCACCAGACGGTGAACGCTTCTATCCTGGTCAACAATGGTGCAGCATTGATGGTTGCAGATCAAACTGCTGATCAGGAACTTGTTGATGCTTTGTTGGGCTTGGTTGCAGACAATGAAAAATGTGAACGTTTTGGAAATGCAGCCTCGACGCTTTATGTAAAAAATGCCGATATGGTCATTGCCGAGCATATCATCGAAATATTGGAAAAAACAAATGGTTGAGTTGATTGACATAGCCGCTATCCGCAAAGCCTATTTCATTGGAATAGGCGGCATAGGCATGAGCGCGATTGCAAGGTTTTTTCATAGCCGGGGTGTAGCGGTGTCTGGTTATGATAAAACAGCAACAGCACTGACAGATGCTCTGTCTGTGGAAGGTATCGAAATACATTACACAGATGATGCATCAGTCTGCCCTACAGATGCTGATGTCATTGTGTATACGCCTGCTATTCCCCAAGAGAACAAGATCATTGCATACTGCAGGCAACAACACATGAACCTGATGAAACGCAGCGATATCCTGCAGGTTATTTCCAAGGGCACCTTCAATATTTGCATTGCAGGTACGCACGGCAAAACGACCACCAGCACAATGGTTGCGCATATCCTGCGTGATACCGGTTTCGGATGCAACGCATTTTTAGGTGGCATATCCACCAATTACCATACAAATTTTTGGAGTGATCCCAATCCTGTTTGTGTGATTGAAGCGGATGAATATGACAGGAGTTTCCTGAAATTATATCCCAATATCATTTCTGTTTCCTCCATGGATGCGGATCATCTCGATATCTACGGCACGGAAGCAGCCATGGAAGATGCGTTTATTCAATTTGCAGGAAATCTCAAAGAGAACGGGTTGCTGCTCACCCGAAAAGGATTGAACCGCGAGGATGAGTTCAAACCGACAGGACACCTCACCTACGCACTTGATGATACCACTGCTGATATTCATGCTTTTTCGCTGCATATCGATAACGGTTCTTATGCATATGGTGTGAAGGGAAAGGGTTGGGAAATGGAAGGACTTCGGTTGCAGATGGGCGGCATGCACAATGTGGAGAATAGCCTTGTGGCCATTGCGATAGCCAAGCACCTGGGGATTGATGATGAAAAGATCAAGTCAGCAGTGGCCTCATTTGCAGGTGTCAAAAGAAGGTTTGAATATGTTGTAAGGAATCCATCGCTTGTCTATATTGATGACTATGCGCACCATCCTGAAGAACTGAGGGCCTTGATCACAGGGGCAAAGGCCATGTATCCCTCTAAGAAATGCACCATCATTTTTCAGCCCCATCTTTTCACCCGCACCAGAGACCTGGCCGATGGTTTTGCTGCAAGTCTTGATCTGGCTGATGAGATTGTTTTGTTGCCCATTTATCCGGCACGGGAACTTCCTATTGAAGGGGTGAACAGTGAAATGATCATGCAGCGAATGAAAGGGAAAGTTGTGTTGAAAAATAAACAGGAGTTGGAAGCCTTGGTACTTGAGATGCAACCTGAACTGCTGTTGACAGCAGGGGCTGGTGATATTGACACCATGATTGAATCACTTAAAAACGCCATGCTCAAATGATGAAAATCAAGATGAACATAGTGTACAAGGTTTTGACCATTCTCCTGTGGACTGCTATCAGTTCAGGTTTGATGGTATTGCTGGTGAGTGCCGTCATCAAGGAGCGCGCAATGGTTTGCAAGGCAGTACAAGTTGAATTTACTGACAACAAACCATTCAGGATGCTGGATGAAATGGAAATCATTTCCACCCTATGGCCAGATCAGAAGAAAGGATTCCCGCAAGGGGAGAAACTTGTATCAGTTAATTTATATGCATTGGAGCGCCAGCTGGAGAAAAATCCCTGGATTTTCTCTGCAGACATGTTCTTTGATCAGCACCATGTTTTGCATATCAATGTGCAACAGAGGACCCCTGTTGCCAGGTTGTTTACACCTGCAGGCAGTTCGGTTTACATGGATGAAAACTTCACTGTTCTCCCAGTGAAGATGAATGATGCAATATCACTTCCAGTGTTCACCAATTTTTACATCAACCCTGCAGGAGCAAATGCTCAAGACTCTTTGGTGCTGCAACGCATCACTGGCCTGGCCCAGTACATGCTTGCTGATCCTTTTTGGATGGCACAGATTGAGCAGGTGAATATCAATGCTGATCATGGTTTTGAACTGGTTACCCAGGTGGGAGATCAAGCCATCCGGTTGGGCAACCGCAGCGACTGGGCAGCGATGCTCGATAAGCTCAAGATGGTTTACCGCCGCATCAGCGATGAGAATGGATGGACCAAATATGCTACCATTGATTTACAATTCAAGGATCAGGTAGTTTGCATAAAAGGCAATGGACTTTACCACGTTCCAGACAGCACTGCAGAAATGGATTCTCTCAACGCTGTTGCCATTGCAGACAGCACAGTCAATATTAAAAATAACGTACAGACAATAACCCCAGTAAAAAGTAAGCTATGACAAATGAACAACCCATCATTGTAGGGCTAGACATTGGAACCACCAAAATCGCCGCGATTGCAGGTAGAAAAAATGAATTCGGGAAATTGGAAATTCTGGGTTTTGGATTGGCCAATAGCAATGGTGTTCAACATGGTATGGTCCTGAACATCGATCAAACCATCAAGGCCATTGAAACTGCCTTGAAGAACTGTTATGAATCCAATCCTGGATTGGAGATCAACGAAGTCTATGTTGGTATTGCGGGTCATCACATCAAGAGTCTTCAGACGAGGGGTGATATTGTAAGGCATTCAACGGATGACGAGATCAAACAATTGGAGATTGATCAGTTGGTGGCGGACCAGTATAAAACCTATATCCCTGCAGGGGATCAGATCATTGATGTCATTCCTCAGGAATACACGGTTGATAATATTCCCAATATCGTAGACCCGATCGGATATACTGGGGTAAAGGTCGGGGCGAATTTCCATATCATTACCGGTGACAGGAATGCCATCCGCAACATCAACAGAAGCGTTGAAAAGGCAGGCTTGAAAGTAAAGGACCTGATGCTTCAGCCACTCGCTTCTTCTGCTGCAGTTATGAGTGAGCAGGACATTGAAGCAGGGATTGCCATCCTGGACATTGGTGGTGGCACCACGGATCTTGCTGTTTTTTATGAAGGTATTCTCAAGCATACTGCCGTGATACCATTTGGTGGTGAAAACATCACCAATGACATCAAGATGGGATTGGGCGTACTGAAAACACAAGCTGAGCTCATGAAAGTGCAGTATGGTAGTGCTTTGTCGGAAGCCGCACAAAACAATGCCTTCATCAAAATACCTGGGTTGAGAGGACTTCCATCACGCGAGATCAGTGTAAAAAATCTTGCTTCCATTATTCAGGCCAGGATGAGTGAGATTCTTGCATTTGTTACATTTCACCTCAAGCAGGTAGGCATGGACAACAAAATGATGACTGGTGGAATTGTATTGACTGGTGGAGGATCGCAGCTCAAACACCTGATACAGCTCACTGAGTATGCAACGGGATTGAATGCGCGCATTGGTTATCCGAATGAACATCTTGCCTCAAACCATATTTCAGAATTGGAAAAGCCCATGTATTCAACTTGTATAGGACTCATTTTGAAGGGGTATAGTGTATATGAGAGCAACCAGAACAGGTTGTATCCGGAACAACGCCGTACACACTTAAAACCTCCTGTACAAGTCGAAGAGCAGCCAGCACCTGAAATGGTGATCAAAACGATTCCCGTCAAGGAGAGAAAAACCCTGAAAGGATTCATGGACAGCATCAAGGGCGGTCTGATAGATCTCTTCAAGGAAGATGGTGATAGCGCGCTTTGATGCATCCTTGAGCAACCCATACAAGACCATAGTATTTCAATAACCCGTAACAGTTAAATTCTAACACAATGATACAATTCGATTTACCCAACGAGCAATCATCCATCATTAAAGTAATTGGAGTTGGAGGTGGGGGTAGCAATGCCGTCAACTATATGCACAGCCTTGGCATAGAAGGTGTGGATTTCATTGTATGCAATACAGATGCGCAGGCATTGGCTTTGAGCAAAGTACCCAATAAAATCCAGCTAGGGCCATCGCTTACACAGGGATTGGGTGCAGGAGCCAACCCGGAAATCGGCAGGCAGGCAACCGAAGAAAGCCTGGATGAGATTCGCCGTATTCTGGAGGTGAATACCAAGATGGCCTTTGTTACTGCCGGTATGGGTGGTGGAACAGGAACCGGTGGTGCACCCATCATTTCCAAGATCTGTAAAGACATGGGTATCCTTACCGTGGGCATCATCACCACTCCTTTTTCCTATGAAGGAAAGAAGCGAGCCGTTTATGCTGATAGCGGCATCCAACAAATGAAGTCTCAGGTGGATACCTTGCTGGTCATCAGCAACGATAAATTAAGACATCAGTTTGGTAACCTGACCATGAGTGCTGCATTGTCTACTGCAGATAACGTGTTGGCCACTGCTGCGAAGTGCATCACCGATGTGATCAATACAACCGGTCAGATCAATGTTGATTTTGCAGACGTTTGTACGGTTATGCGCAACGGTGGTGTGGCCATATTGGGCAGTGCTCGTGCACAAGGGGAAGACAGGGCACAAGTGGCCATTCAACAGGCATTGAATTCGCCGTTGCTGAACGATAGTGATATCAAGGGTGCCAAATGGATCCTGATCAATATTAATTCACAAAAGGGTGAGACAGAATTTACGATGGATGAAGTTGAAACCATCCAGGAATATCTGCTTACACAAGCCGGTTCTGATGCTGATGTGATTCTGGGTCTTGGCTATGATGCGTCTTTGGGAGATGATATCAGCATCACCATCATCGCAACTGGATTTGATCAAAAACTCCCATTCAGTGAGCAAAAACCTGAAACAAGGCAGGAGCCAAAGGATGAAAAAATCATGTTTACTTTGGATGTTAACCCTCAGCCCAAAGCAGAAGTGGTCAATATGGTTCCTGTGCAGGAACTGGAAGAAGTGAAAACAGACGTGCCAGAGATGTCGACTCCAGTGGTGTTGCAAGAACAGCAGCAAGTGGAGCCTTTTGCGGAGAAAATTGAACGTGAGGCCGAATACATTCCAACACCCGTGGTTGAATCAACAGCAGTTGAAGAAACCCCTGTATTGCAAGCGCCTCCTTATCAGGTTGAAGAGCATGTTTTTGCTGGAGACGAGGGCCCCATTGTTTTTGAGCTTGATCTTACCATCAGGGAATTGCCTGTGATGGCTGAGCCAGTTGTTTCTCCTGAAATGGCAAATCTTGACAATCAAAAGCAAGAGGACGTTAGACCTGCTGTTGTAGCGCCTGTTGCCAGCAATACAATGGGTTCTTTTTTGAAGAGACCTACCAATATTTATGCCAGCGAGGCAGCAACAGAAAGCCAGGCCCCTGTTCAGGCAACTGAAGCAACATTGTCAGCAGCAAATACAGTGCCCATTGAGCGTGTAGAGAAATTGGATAAGGAAGCCGCCAATGCACCGGAACCCATCTCAACCCATAACCCGGCACCCAGCCCTGAAATGAAAGCAACTGAAGAACCATTTGAAATGGTCTATCATGAGGCGCCTTTACCCAAGGCTTCAGTGACAGGAGTGTCCAATTTGAGCAGTACATTTATTGAGGAAATGGGTGCACTGGACGAAACCGAAGTACAAAAGGCAAGGGCAGCAGAAAGGCTGAACAAGTTGAGAAACCTTTCTTTCAATTTCGGTTCTGCTGACCACAACAATGAGTACGAGAATATTCCCGCTTATGTCAGGCAAAACCTCCAGGTACACAATACCACCATGGCTTCTGTTGAGAAGTTTTACAGCAATTATGCGGTAGGAACTGACGAAAACAACATTACCCAGATCAGTACGATCAATACTTTCCTTGAAGGAAAGAAACCAGACTGATCAAAAACCTTTCTTTACCCTAAGCCCCGGAAATCCATCTGGGGCTTTTTTATTTTTTGATCCCTACAATTGTTTTGTTTCATCGTAATTTTGAAAAAAGACAAGCCATGCCAACAGTTTTGATTACAGGAGGAACGGGAATGATCGGTACAGCATTGAGCAGGCATTTGCTCAACCAGGGGTATGACGTGATCATCCTTTCCAGGAATCCTGTTGAAACGGCTTCTGTATACAAGACCAGTTCTTCTCAAAACAGTTTCAGGCCAAGCGGTAATATTTTTTATGCCAAGTGGGACACAGAGAAGCAAATGATTGACCCGCAGGCCATCGCAAAGGCTGACCATATTGTGCACTTGGCCGGTGAGGGTGTTGCCAAAAAAAGATGGACAAAAAAGCGCAAGGAACAGATCAGGCTGAGCCGTACCCAATCAAGTGAGCTCTTGTTCAACTGCCTTTCTGCACAGTCCAACAAAGTCAAGTCTGTTATCAGCGCCTCTGCCATTGGCTGGTATGGTCCAGACCAGGGAAAAGTATTCACTGAAGAAGACCCATCCGCGAATGATTTTCTTGGACAAACCTGTAAGGCCTGGGAAGAGAGCATTGACAAGGTGCAATCACTGGGGAAAAGGCTGGTCAAGCTAAGGCTTGGCATTGCCTTGAGCAATGAGGGTGGCGCTTTGGCTGAATTCAAAAAGCCTGCTAGATTTGGTGTTGCTGCCGTATTGGGCTCTGGCCATCAGGTAACCAGCTGGATCCATATTGATGATCTGTGCAGGGCCTTTATCCATGCCATTGAAACAGCATCAATGGAAGGGGTATACAACCTTGTTGCTCCACAACCTGCAACCAACAAGGAGTTGACGCTGTTGATTGCGAATGCCATGAATGGACATTTTTTCATCCCTTTCAAGGTGCCCGCTTTTCTGCTGCAATTGATCATGGGTGAAATGAGTGTCGAAGTCCTGAAAAGCACAACCGTTGATTCAGGTAAATTGCAAAACACCGGATTCAATTTTATGTATACCAACATCCATTCAGCGATAAAACACCTCATTGGATAAACATCCGGCATTGAGATTTTATTGATCTGGTCTAATCAGAACGAGGTCATATCCTGAACAGGCTGACTGCATCTTCATTGATGTCTAACGCATAGGTTTGACCAATGGCGATGGCAACGTTTTCTTTTTCATGGCTGATGGGAAAACCAAAACATTTCGGGTACTTGTATTCCTGCACCGCCTCGGCTATGATGGCATAAGCAGTTTTACCAAAGGTTCTTTCCGTATCCTTGATGTCTGAAAAGCCACCAACAATCAGGCCCTTCAGTTTTTTCAATTTTCCTGCCCTTTTCAATTGCAACATCATCCTGTCAATATTGTACAGCTGTTCCCCAATGTCTTCAATGAAAAGGATTTTTCCATCCGTATCATACTCCGCATTGCTGCCAATGCAATGGGCCATCAGGCAGAGGTTTCCTCCAATGATAGCTGCTTTGGCCTTTCCATGTTGGTTGAGGGGATGTGTAGTTGCGCTGTAATGCACCGGTTTTCCTTCAAGGGTATCTTTGAGTGAGAAGGTAAACCGGTCTTCACCATTGTTGAAAGCGCCTGCCATCGGCCCATGGATGCTGCAAATGCCCAGTTGTTCATGCATGTAGCCATGGAGCACCGTGATGTCGCTGAATCCAATGATCCATTTGGGGTTTTTATTGAAAGCCTTCCAGTTGATGCCATCCAGGATCCTGGTAGTGCCATATCCTCCCCTTCCGCAGAGGATGGCATTGATGGAGGGATCATCAATGAATGATTGCAGGTCAAGCAATCTTTCCTCGTCGGTTCCAGAGAAATAATGCTTTGATCTGCCGCCCAGGGTTTTTCCTTTGACCACCTTGTACCCCCATTTTCTCAGGGTCTGTATGCAGGCCTTGGCCTTTTCTGCCGGCATGAAGCCTGCAGGGCAAAGGATTCCAATGGTATCGCCGGGTTGGAGGTATGGAGGGATTTTCATGGCCTAAAATTAGGTCTTATGCTTAAAAAATGCCCCAAATCCTTCGATACATTTGGTTATTTTTGCACATACGAAAAAAAGCAAATGAACAATCTCCCCAAGCGATACCTTGTTACCTCTGCACTCCCTTATGCCAACGGACTGAAACATATCGGTCACCTGGCAGGTGCCTATATCCCTGCAGATATTTATTCCCGTTATCTCCGGGCCCAGAAAAGGGATGTTGTTTTTGTTTGTGGAAGTGATGAGCATGGCACGGCCATTCCCATACAGGCCATGAAAGAGGGAACCACTGCGCAGGCCATCATTGACAAATACCATCAGGCAATGAAGGAGGACTTTGCAGACCTCCAGATCAGTTTTGATGTTTATCACCGCACTTCAGATCCCTTGCACCATGAAACCTCCAGGGAGTTCTTCAGTTATCTCCATGAAAGAGGGGAACTGGAGACCAAGGAGACAGAACAATACTACGACGAAGCCTCATCCACTTTCCTTGCAGACCGCTTCATCAAGGGAACCTGCCCACATTGCAAGAGCAACAGGGCTTTTGGCGACCAATGTGAATCCTGTGGAACAGCACTCAGCCCCGATGAACTCATTGATCCTGTGAGCACCATCAGCGGTAACAAGCCCGTCAAGAAAAAAACAACCCATTGGTACTTGCCATTGGCCAAACATGAAACCTTTTTAAGGGAGTGGATTTTGGATCAGCACAAAGATGACTGGAGACCTTCAGTGGTAGGACAGTGCAAAAGTTGGATAGACGGTGGTTTGCAGTCAAGGGCGGTTACCCGCGATTTGAACTGGGGCGTTCAGGTACCCTTGGAAGATGCCGCTGGAAAGGTATTGTATGTATGGTTTGATGCACCGATTGGTTACATCTCTGCAACCAAACAGTGGGCCATTGACAATGACAAGGATTGGAAGCCCTACTGGTATGAGAACGATACACAGCTTGTTCATTTTATTGGCAAGGACAATATTGTTTTCCATTGCATCATCTTTCCGGTGATGCTCAAGTTGCATGGCAACATCCTGCCCACCAATGTTCCTGCCAATGAATTCCTGAACCTTGAAGGGGATAAGATGAGCACCAGCAGAAACTGGAAACTCGAGATGCGTGATTTTATCAATGATTTTGTGAAGAAGGAAAATGGCGGTGATCAATGCGTTGACATGCTCAGGTATTATCTCACTCAGATTGCCCCTGAGAGCAAGGACAGCGAATTCACCTGGAAAGGATTTCAGGACGCCGTGAACAGTGAGCTTGTTTCCATTTTCGGAAATTATGTCAACCGTGCTTTTGTGTTGATGCACAAGCTGTGTGGCGGAAAAGTGCCTAGGTTTGTTGAAGAAATTGCCGATGAGAAAGACCATCAATTGGTGCGCGACATCGCAAATGCCAGGACCAAGATAGAGGCGTCCCTTGAACAGTATAGATTCCGCGAGGCATTGTTTGATGTCATCGATCTTGCCCGAAAAGGGAATAAGTACATGCAGGAAAAAGAGCCCTGGATTCTTGCCAAGACGCTTGCAGAGAACCCTGCTCAACAGCAGAAAATTGACAATTGCATGCACCATTGTTTGCAGCTAGCTGCCAATCTTGCCGTGCTCATCAATCCATTTCTTCCTTCCACTGCAAAGAAAATGTGTAGCATGATGAAGGTGGTAGACAAGATGCTCGATTGGGAAAATGCAGGCAGCATGAAACTGCTCAGTGTGGGATACAGCTTGCGCGAACCCCAGTTGTTGTTCAGAAAAATTGAAGATGAAGAAATTGCTTGCCAGATGGACAAATTAAGGGCAGGCGCAATTGCTGCAGTTGATGAGACCAAGCCTGCTGAGGAAAAGGTACATGCACTCAAGGAAGAGATTGTCTACGATGATTTCGGTAAAATAGACCTGCGTACAGGCATCATTACAGCTGCACAAAAAGTTCCGAAGGCAGACAAGTTGTTGCAACTTGAAGTTGATCTGGGATTTGAGAAAAGAACCATTCTTTCTGGTATTGCGATGCATTTTCAACCTGAGGACATTGTTGGAAAACAGGTGGTGGTGGTGGCCAATCTTGCTCCCAGAAAAATGAGGGGAATTGACAGCAATGGCATGATCTTGATGGCAGAAGATGCATCAGGAAAACTTCATTTTGTACAACCTGAACATACCATTGCTGCTGGTGCAAAAGTATCTTAAGTAAATCCGGATTTTAATATGAACCCTACAATAAAGAAGGTAGCCATTTTGGGATCTGGTCTCATGG
>CANEWJ010000076.1 GCA_947442625.1 Chitinophagaceae bacterium | reverse complement strand
TAGTGCATATTGAAGCACAGGTATCAAGGGCATTCAAATCATCCATGGAAGTCCATATCACCGTATGGGGCGAAGACCTTACCCAGCAGTACAAATACAAAAGCAATGAAGCATATTTGACTTTTGTAGCACTTGACCCCAATGGAAAACCAAGAATGGTTCCGGAACTGACTCCTGAAACAGAGGATGAAATTAAAGTGTATGATGGGGCGCTGAGAAGAAGACAGCTGCGGCTGGTGCTTGCAAAGAAAATGAAAGCCGAGGACGCAACCGAACTGAAAGCCTTGTTCACCAATTAATGCATCAGGCAGGAGAAATCGCGTGGTGGTGTTTTCCTTTCAGCATGAATTGTTTGCTCTGCTCTATGGCATCCATGATCTGTTCAAGGATCTCATCCACTGATTGTTCGTAATTGATCTGCAGTGGTTCTTTGAAATTAACAGACAGCAGGGTGCCCTTTTTTTTGAACCTCAACCCCTTCCTGTTGAAGGCCCTCCAGAAACCATTGATGACCACTGGAACCACCACTGGTTTCATTGTTTTGATGATATGCGCAGTACCCTTTCTGCCGGGAGCAAAAGGTTTGGTTGTGCCTTGAGGGAAAGTAATGACCCACCGCTTGGCCAATGCCTCATTGATTTTGGAAGAATCATTTGTATCCACTTCCCGTTTGACATCTTTTCCTGCAGCCCTCCAGGTTCTTTTGATTGTAATGGCACCAGCCAATGTAAATAGCCTGGTGAGCAGGTTGTCTTTCATGGTCTCTTCTGCAGCTACTATGTTAACATCTACAAATGGATTGAGAAAATAAAAAGGAAGACCAAGCCTGTTTTTTCTACCCCACTTTACAGCGCAAAAGATATGGAGGAAAGCAATCACGTCAGCAAAATAAGTTTGATGGTTGCTCACAAACAATACATTTTGTTTGGGAAGTGCCTCTATGTTTTCCGTACCACTGATCTTGAGTTTATTGACGATGGCAAGACCAGGATAAGTGAATATCCCTACAAAGGCATACACCAACTTCCTCACAAACTTGACATCCTTAAGTGTATCAATCATCATTGAATATTCAAGATAAGGATTATTCAATTACGCCTATCAATCTGTGAAGATTTGATCTTTTCTTTTGTTCATCCAGTTAAGCAGTTAAAAGATTAATTTTATTGAAAATCAATGCTGCATGAAAACAACCACAGCCATCTTCGATATGGATGGATTGCTAATCGATTCGGAACCGCTCTGGTATGAAGCGGCGCAAGAATGCCTGACAAAATTTGGCATGACCATTGGTGAAGAACAATATGTTGAGACAACCGGACTTCGAACAAAAGAATTCCTGCAGCATTGGTTTGGTGTCTTTGACATTGATCAAGCCCACATCCCCTCTGCTGAAAAAGAAATTACAGATCTTGTGATCGCCAAAGTAATGGAAGGCGGAGCCATGATGGAAGGGGTTGCTGAAACGATGGAATTGGCCAAACAATCCTCGCTCAAAGTGGGTCTAGCAAGCTCTTCTCCCCTGGCACTGATCAAAGCCGTCCTTGATAAAACAAATATGCAACAGTATTTTTCAGCCATTTGTTCTGCTGAATTTTTGCCCTTTGGGAAACCCAACCCGCAGGTATTCATCAACTGTGCCATTGAACTGGACAGCCACCCGGCTGCATGCATCTGCTTTGAAGATTCTTTTAATGGCATGATTGCAGCGAAAGCGGCAAGGATGAAATGCATTGTTGTTCCTCACCCAGACCAGTACCACCAAGAGCGTTGGAACATTGCAGACCTCAGGCTTGACTCATTGCGATCTCTCACCGCGAAAGATTTTACTGCATTGCTGGCATAAAAAAAGTCCTGTGCAAATGCACAGGACCCTTATTGTTTGATGTCAGTGGATGATACGTTTCCTTATTCTCCACCTTCCATTTTCTTCTTGAGTTCAGCGAGAACACCAAGGTCGCCCAATGTTGATTTCTCAACTTTGTTCTGAATGTCCTTAACAGCTTTTTTGGTTTTTGCTGCATCGGCTTTCTTTTCCTTGACAACTGCTTCTTTCTCATCAGCTGCAACCTGCTCCCAGATGCGTGCATGACTCAACACAATCCTCTTTTCATTGCGATCAAATTCGATCACTACGAACTGGGCAGTTTCATCAGCGCCAACTGTTTTACCATCCTCTTTTGCAAGATGACGAGCAGGGGCAAATCCTTCAAGACCGTAAGGGAGCTGTACTACAGCACCTTTATCATCCTTTTTAACAACAGTTCCTTCGTGTATAGAACCGATGGCAAAGGTTTCTTGAAGGGAATTCCAAGGATCTTCCTCGAGTTGTTTGTGCCCAAGTTGAAGCTTCCTGTTTTCCTTGTCGATGTTCAAGATCATGATGTCAATCTGACTTCCTGATTTGGTGAACTCTGTAGGATGATTGTAGCGCTTCAACCAGCTGAGGTCGCTGATGTGGATCATGCCACCAATGCCTGGCTCAAGTTCAACAAACACACCGTATGGCGTGATGTTTTTAACAAGGCCTGTATGACGGCTGGCCACAGGGTATTTGTCCTCGATGATGTTCCAAGGATCTGATGTAAGTTGTTTGATAGAAAGACTCATCTTTCTGCTGTCCTTGTCAAGTGTCACCACTTTTGCTTCGTACTCATCACCCAGCTTGAAGAACTCTTTTGCATTCACAGGTGTGTTTGCCCAAGTGATCTCGCTTACGTGAACAAGTCCTTCAACACCAGGAGTGATTTCAAGGAATGCACCATAATCTTCAATGTTGACTACCCTGCCCTTAACATTTGCACCTTCAACAATGTCTGTTGAAAGTGTATCCCATGGGTGTGGTGTCAATTGCTTAAGGCCAAGGCTGATCCTGCGTTTCTCATCATCGAAGTCGAGGACAACGACATTGAGTTTCTGATCAAGCTTGAGCACTTCAGAAGGGTGGTTGATACGACCCCAGCTGATGTCTGTGATATAGAGAAGACCATCTACGCCACCAAGATCAAGGAATGCTCCGAAATCAGTGATGTTTTTGATGGTTCCTTCAAGTACCTGACCTTTTTCAAGTTTACCCATGATCTCAGCACGCTGTGCTTCGATATCGCTTTCGATAAGTGCCTTGTGGGAAACAACTGCATTCTTGATGGTCTCGTTGATCTTGACCACTTTGAATTCCATTGTTTTGCCAACAAACTGATCGTAGTCTGTAACGGGTTTAACGTCGATCTGTGATCCTGGGAGGAAGGTTTCCATGCCCATGATGTCAACGATAAGACCACCTTTGGTTTTGCTGGTAACAAAGCCAGAAACGACTTCACCTGATTTATGCATCTCAACGATACGCTCCCAAGCACGTGTGATACGGGCTTGCTTGCGGCTGAGGTGCAGGTGGCCTTCCCTGTCTTCCTTTTCAACAACCATTACTTCCACTACATCACCGGTTTTCAATCCATGAAGGTCCCTGAATTCGTTCAACGAAACAAGACCATCACTTTTGAAACCAATGTTGATCACCACGTCGGTTTTGGTAAGGCCCACTACGATGCCTTGAACCATTTCACCATCAGTGATTTGTTTGAATGTGCCCTCATAAACGGCATCATACTTGAGTTGCTCCTCGTTGTTGTAACGGGCGACATTGCGCTTGTCAATGCTCCAATCGAAATCATCGTGTGCGGAGACTGTTGACGGATTTGCTAGTGTGTTGTTTTCTTCCACTATTAATTTCCTCCTTTTGTTTGGATTTCAGGCTGTTTTGTCAGCCTGATTTGGGGACGGCAAAGGTAATAGAAATACTGATTCATATGGAAAAAAACCCTGTTTTTTGGGCTATTTTTTCAGGCATTCCGGTCAAAAAATGGGGTTTTTATTGATTTCATCCCTTAGCAATCTTTCTGATGGCCTCAGCAAGCTTGTCGAGGTCTTTCAAAGAGGTATACACATTGGGTGTAACCCTTACGCCGTGGATGTTTTCCCAGTTGATGGCAACCGTGTGGATCTTGTGTTTGGTGAACAATTCCCCAGCAACCTCTTCAGGTTTCTTGCCTTCAATGGCGATGCTCGCAATGGCGCAGGAAAGATGCTTGGATTTGGGTTGGTTAAAGGAAACCTTTGGGAAATCCTTGACCTGGTTAACCCAATGGTCTTTGAGCTGCCTTAACCTGGTTTCTTTGCGCTTGCTGCCTATCACCTCATGAAAATCGACCGCTGCGCCAATGGCCATCTCAGAAGCAAAAGAACGGGTTCCCAGCGATTCAAATTTTCTGATATCCATGCCATCCGGCTCGTTGTTAGAAAGCAAGGCCCACACATTCTTTACCTTGTCTTTTTTAATGTAGAGCATGCCAGAGCCAAATGGAGCACTCAACCACTTGTGGAGTGATGTTGCAAAATAATCGCACCCAAGATCAGGAACCTTAAAATCGAAATGGGCAAAAGTATGCGCGCCATCTGCAATCACTTCTATCCCCATGGCATGGGCGGCATCTGCAATCCTTCTAACCGGCATGATCTGGCCACACCAATTGATAAGGTGTGTCACCATCACAACCTTGGTCTTGGAGGTAAAGGCCTTGGTATAGCAGACAGCAATCTCCTCTTCATTTTCCATGGGAAGTTGCAGGTCTACCCAAACCAATTTGATGCCATCACGCTTTTCCCTTTGCTTCCAGGCATTGATCATGTTCGGATAATCTTGCCTTGTGAGGACCACTTCATCGCCAGCCTTTAGGTTGAGGCCAAAAATTACCGTATTGAGGCCCTCAGTTGCATTCCGGTTGATGGCAATCTCCTCTTTGTCACAACCTGCCAGTCCAGCAAGTTTTTCCCGCAAGGGTTCACGGCCCTGGTCTAAAATTTGCCACATGTAATATGACGGCGCTTCATTGGCATATTGGTAATACCGGATATGTGCATCTTGCACAACCTTGGGCTGAGGAGCAACTCCACCATTGTTCAAATTGATGATGTTAGGGCTTACCGTGTACGACGATCTAACCCATCCCCAAAAATCTTCATCACTGACCAATGCATCAAGGGCATTGGGATGATGTGTTGTGGCATATTGACTGGCCTCGGATGCAAATACAGGATCAATGGCAGACAAAAAAGGAAGTACCGCTGCAGAGCGCAAAAAATTCCTTCTGGAAGATGGCGTTGGCATATGTTCCGTTGTTTATGTTGTTTTTGAAGCGATGGTTTTGGCAGCAATCCAGCCGCTTGACCATGCATGTTGAAAATTATACCCCCCGGTAATGCCATCAACATTCATCACCTCTCCTGCCACATACATTCCTGCAATTTTTCTGCTTTCCATGGTGAGGGGATTGATCTCTTCCAATTTGATGCCACCCGCTGTAACGAACTCTTCTTTAAACGTTGTTTTTCCGCTTACCGTGTACTGATCATTGCAGATGGATCGGGAAAGGTTTACCAGGGATTGTTGAGGAATATTGGGCCAAATATTTTCTGGATCAATGCCTGATTTTATCAGCAAATAAGTCCATAGCCTTGCGCTGAGGTCAAAACTGTTTTTTGATCCTATGGTGTTGCGGGCAATCGCCTTGATTTTTTTCAATGTATCCAGCATCATGCTCTCATGCGAATCAGGAACCCAGTTGAGCCTGACCTCGAATCCATATGCTGCAGCATTCAACTCCCTTGCTGCCCTGGATGATAACTTAAGCACTGCCGGGCCACTGAGGCCCCAATGGGTAATCAATACTGGTCCGGTTTCCTGCAATTTTAAGGAGGGGATTTTCACTACAGCATGCTTTGATGAAACGCCCATCAACGCATGCAATTGTTTGTCGGGGATATTAAATGTGAACAAGGAGGGTACGGGAGCTTCAATGGAATGGCCTGTATTCTCCAACCAATCAAATCCAGACAATTTAGGATTCCCACCTGCGGCAATGCATACAAAATCAGCCGTTTCAAGCGTGGATGTTTGGTTGGCAGCCTCTACAGACAATGTGAATACTTCCTGGTCTTTGTGAATGGAAACGACCTCAGCCTGCATCACTATCTTGACATGGTATTGCTCGGCTTCAGCCATCAGACAATTGATGATCGTTTGGGATTGATCAGTAACAGGAAACATCCTCCCATCCAGTTCTGTTTTTAGCGAAACACCCCTTTCTAAAAACCAATTGACTGTATCATTGGAAGAGAACTGATGCAAAGATTTCCGTATGAAATTTCTTCCCCGAGGATACGCATCCAGCATATCATCTACCATGGTAGATGAATGGGTCACATTGCACCTGCCACCACCACTGATACGCACTTTAGCCAGTAGTTTGGCTGATTTTTCAAGGATAATAACATCAAGGTTCCTATCCAAACGGGCAGCATTTACGGCACAAAAAAAACCGGATGCCCCTCCTCCAATGACGATTAGTTTTTTTCTTCGGCTCATTTTTTCATCATCATGATGGAGGCAAACATTTCCAATCCATCCCAAAGGTTTTGAATGCGAATATTTTCATTTTCCGCATGCTGGTTGTTGTCGTGGTTGGCAATAGGAACGGTAACAGGCTTGGTATTGAGCATTTGCTCAAAAATAAAAAGCGGTAAACTTCCACCCAGGGTTGGTAACAGCACTGGTTTTTGAGGAAGCGCCGCCGCTACTGCAGCAACAATCTGCTGCGCCATGGGATTGTTCATGGGCGTCTTTTGGGCGTTGTATCCATCAGCACGTTTCACCATGCATATCTTATCATACAATGCCCTCTCTGTATCCGTCGGGTCAGCATCTGTTACATGATAGCCCTGCGCTTTGATATGATCAATAACTTTTTGTTGTTGTCGTTTCCAATCATTGCCCGCAACCAGTCTCAGGTCTATGGATGCGATTGCTTTCGTGGGAATTACATTGGCTGATTGTTTCCCCACTCCTGCACTTTGGAATCCGTTGATGTTAAGGGAAGGACGATTGAGGTTTTCATTCAGCGTTCCCATTCTTTCTGCATTTTTAATGCCCAGCTCTTTTTTGAGTTGTTCTTCAACCGGCGGTATGCTTGAAAGGGCATTCTTTTCTGCTTGGCTCAGTGGGAGAACATCATCATAAAATCCTTTGATGGTTACCTCTCCCTTGTTATTTTTCATGCTGGCAAGCAAATGTGCCATTTCCATGGCTGGATTTGGCGCCCAGTTCCCATAATGTCCAGAGTGTAAAGGTCGCTTAGGGCCAAAAACAGTCAACTCTAGATGGGTATCTCCGCGTACACCAAAAACAACTTGCTTCCTACCCGACTGGTGTACTGGGCCATCGCTGATGACCCATATATCAGCGTTTAACAATGCGTTGTTTTGATCAAATATTTCATCTAGATGGGTAGATCCAGCTTCCTCTTCTCCTTCAAAAAAGAACTTGATGTTTATGCCGGGTGATATATGCAAAGCAGCAAGTGCAGCATAGGCGTTGATGATGGTGTAAACGCCCGCCTTATCATCTGCGCTACCTCTTGCATAAATTCTCCATTCAGGATTGAATACAGATGAAGCCTGGGGCCAGTCAATCAATTGCGCACCATTGGCAAGAGAACCATTGGCAAGCCGGGGTTTAAAGGGATGTAAACCCGCACTCCATTTCGTAGAATCAACGGGCTGTCCGTCGTAATGGGCATAAAAAACGACTGTTTGGGTTGCCCCCGGAACCATCACTTCTCCATAAACAGCAGGAGGTTTATCGGAAGTTTTGGGATGAAGGAGTTGAACGTTGGAAATCCCCTTTGATTTCATGTAATCTGAGATCCAAATGGCATTTTTCTTGATGTTGGGCATGTCATCTGCAACATTGGGAATCCTCAGAAAATCAACATAGGTGGATAACATTGTATGCTCATTGGCTTTTCTGAAATTCCGGACTTGTAGAACAGGTTCAGATTGTCCAAATACAAAAAAAGGAGACCACAAAAACAGGATGAATGTTCTCATGGAATAAAGTTAGCACATAGAAATGAGGAAAAGAGGATCAATAACCGCTGTAAAGAGATTGATTGGCATTTTCGTTTTGAATGATTTTTTCAAAACTGGAGAGAATGTCTACCCGACCACGCTTGATGCATATGGTATGCTCATAATGAGCAGAGAACTTGCCATCTTTTGTCCTAACGGTCCAGCCATCAGCATCATAAATAACATCCCTGGTGCCCATGTTGATCATGGGTTCAATGGCAATGACCATGTTTTCACGAAGTTTAGGACCAGTTCCCTTTTTACCATAATTAGGGACTTGGGGATCTTCATGCAGTTGCTTCCCCAATCCATGTCCAACCAACTCTCTTACCACACCATAATGGTGTTGGCGCTCAGTATAATCCTGGACAGCAAAGGATATATCCCCAACCCTGTTTCCGGCAATGGCCTTTTCAACACCCAGCAAAAGAGAAGTCCTGGTAACCTGCATGAGCAGTTGATGTTCTTCCGCAACAGGAGCAATGCCAAAAGTGTAGGCACTGTCACCATGAAACCCATTTTTATAAACCCCTACATCTATGGATACAAGGTCACCTTCTTTGATGGTATTGTTGTTAGGAAACCCATGAACAACAGCATCATTCACAGATATACAAGTAGCAAAGGGGTAACCACGGTAATTTTTAAAGGAAGGGACAGCCTTGTTGTCGAGAATAAATTCTTCTGCGCGTTTATCCAGCAATTGGGTGGTAATGCCTGGCTTTAGCATGGTTGCTAATTCAGCCAAGGTGCCACTTACCAAAAGCGCACTTTCACGAATAAGTTCTACTTCCGGATTTGTTTTGATTCTGATCATCTCAGATAGCGCTGGTGGTTGCAGGCTGTCTGCCCTGAATCCTACCACCAGACATCAAACCATCATATTGACGCATCAACAAGTGGGTTTCAATCTGCTGCAAGGTATCCAGGATTACACCTACCATGATAAGCAGTGATGTTCCTCCAAAGAAAGATGCGAAAGATTGGGTTACGCCAAGTTGTTGGGCAACACCAGGAAGAATACCAATAAGTGCAAGGAAGATGGCACCTGGCAAAGTGATGCGATCCATTACCTGACCAATATAATCTGCAGTTGGCTGACCAGGCTTAACACCGGGGATGAATCCGTTGTTTTGCTTCAGGTTGTCCGCCATTTGCTTGGGGTTGAAAATAAGAGCAGTGTAAAGGAAGGTAAATGCAATTACCATGACTACGTAAATCAACATGTACCAAACGTTGCTTGGATCATTAAAAATCCTGGCAAGACCCTTTCCTGATTCAAGGTTGGTAAATGAAGCCAAGGTTGGGAGGAACATGATGGCTTGTGCGAATATGATGGGCATTACACCAGATGCATTAACCTTTAATGGAAGGAACTGTCTTGCACCAGAGAGTGATTTGCTGCCAACCAGTTGTTTTGCATAACTGATAGGAACCTTTCGCACACCTTGCACAAGTAGAATCAATCCCAATATGATCGCAATAAGGAATGCTATTTCAATCAAGAAAAGCAATAAACCACCACCGCCGCTGGTTTGCTTGGCGCCCAGTTCTCCAAGAAAAGATTGGGGAAGGCGAGCAAGGATACCCACCATGATGATGATTGATGTTCCGTTACCAAGACCCTTGTCCTGTATTTTTTCACCAAGCCACATCACAAACAACGTTCCTGCGGTTAGCACAATGATCGTAGAAATCCAGAAATAGGGCTGGTAAGCTTCAATCAAAGCATCGCGGCTTACATTTTTAAGGTAAGCAACGTAGGCTGCCGCCTGAAAAAGGGTAACCAATGCCGTTAGATACCGGGTCCATTGATTGATTTTCTTCCTTCCGCTGTCACCTTCTTTTTGAACTTTCTGCATTTGAGGAACCAGAATGGTCATCAACTGCATGAAGATGGATGCTGAAATATAGGGCATGATACCCAATGCAAAGATAGATGCACTGGAGAATGATCCACCAGCGAATGTATCAAACAAACCAAGCAATCCCTTTTTGGCACTTTGCAAGTCCAATTTATTGGGATCAATACCAGGTAAAGCAACATGAGAACCGAATCGATAGATAAGGATCAACAAAATGGTCACTGTAATCTTGCTGCGCAGATCATCAATGCTCCAGATATTCTTGAATGTTTGAATGAATTTCTTCACTGGGATATATTTTGTCCGTTATGTGTAAATGGCTACGGCCACTAAATATCGGTAATTATTTGATGATTTCAACAGAACCGCCAGCTGCCTCGATAACAGACTTGGCTTTTTCACTGATTGCATTCACTTTGAAATCAATTTTTGTAGAAATGGCTCCGTTACCAAGAATCTTAACCTTGTCGGTACGGTTGACCAATCCATTTACATAAAGATTTTCCATGCTGAAAGAATCAAGTGAATATTTCTCGATCAAGGTTTCAATTTGTCCGAGGTTGAACACTTTGTATTCTACCCTATCGTTGTTTTTGAAACCTATTTTTGGAATACGACGCTGAATTGGCATCTGACCACCTTCATGGCCTCTCTTAGATTTGTAACCTGCACGGCTTTGTGCACCTTTGTTACCTTTGGTAGATGTTCCACCATGGCCTGATGCTTCACCACGACCAATTCTTTTTTCTTTTTTTGTAGCTCCTTTTGCGGGCCTTAAAGTATGTAATTTCATGATGCCTGTTTTACTCAACGCAGTCCACTGAGGACCACTCGTATTAAAAAATAAAGTTTATCTACGGAAAGGGAATCTTCTAGATTTCCTCAACCTTAACAAGGTGGGTCACTTTCCTGACCATACCCAGAATCTGTGGGGTTGCTTCCAGCTCAACAGATGCATTGACCTTGCGAAGGCCAAGTGCTTCCATGGTACGCTTTTGACGTTCAGGACGGTCGATGACACTTTTTACTTTAGTTATTTTCAGCTTCTTCATATTGAAACCCCTGGGGGTATTGTTGCGTTATCAAATGTATTGAAGGAAAGATTATCCGTTAAAAACCCTTTTCAGCGCAATGCTCCTGGTTTTAGAAACATGAATAGGCTCACGCAACATACCCAAGGCCTTGAAAGTAGCTTTAACCACATTGTGTGGATTGGCTGAACCAAGCGATTTTGCAAGAACGTCAGTAATACCAACACTCTCAAGAACAGCACGCATGCTTCCACCGGCGATTACACCAGTACCATGGGCTGCAGGCTTTATCAAAACCTTAGCCGCGCCTTCTTTTGCAAGTTGATCGTGGGGAATGGTTCCTTTCATTACAGGGACCTTAATCAGGTTCTTCTTTGCGTCTTCTATTCCTTTGGTGATTGCTTCCTGTACTTCCTTGGCTTTACCAAGACCGTGACCAACAACACCCTGTTCGTTACCAACAACTACGAGTGCCGAGAAACTGAACGCTCTTCCACCCTTTGTTGTTTTTACAACGCGGTTGATGGCTACAACTTTCTCCTTCAACTCAAGGTCTCCGGCTTTGACTCTGCTGTAATTTACTTTTGACATCTATTGAAATATTGATTTGAACAAAATTATGATTAGAACTTCAGGCCACCTTCACGTGCACCTTCTGC
>CANEWJ010000075.1 GCA_947442625.1 Chitinophagaceae bacterium | reverse complement strand
CATCTGACAGGATCAGGTGTCCACATTTAAATCATACATTTTGTTATTCAAGGACTTAAACCTCATTGAGCCGATCTTGAGATCGCTCAACACAGAAGGGTACACAACACCCACACCCATTCAGGAAAAATCTATCCCCGTTGCCTTGTCTGGCCGCGATCTTTTGGGATGCGCCCAAACTGGAACCGGCAAAACCGCAGCGTTTTCCATCCCCATTCTTCAGCACTTGCATGCCGCCAAACAATCCGGGGGCAAGCAATACAACAGCATCAAGGCACTGATCCTCACCCCAACCCGCGAACTGGCCATTCAGATTGAAGAAAGCATTGCTGCTTATGGCCGCCACCTCGACCTCAAGCACCTTGTTATTTTTGGTGGGGTTTCACAACATCCCCAAACCACAGCCCTTCGCCAAGGCACTGACATCCTTGTGGCCACACCAGGAAGGTTGTTGGACCTGATGCAGCAAGGCTTCATCAACCTGGCTTTCATCCAGATATTTGTGTTGGATGAAGCAGACAGGATGCTTGACATGGGATTTATCCATGACGTGAAAAAGGTCATTGCCAAACTTCCCACAAAAAGGCAAACCCTTTTCTTCTCGGCCACCATGCCCAAAGAGATTGCTTCATTGGCTGACAGCATCCTTGACAGCCCTGTCAGGGTTGAAGTAACACCTGTTTCTTCAACAGCGCAAACCATTCAGCAATCGATGTATTATGTTGACAAGGACGATAAGAAAAAACTGCTTGTTCACATCTTGGAAGACAAATCAATTGAGCGGGTACTGGTTTTTGCCAGAACCAAACACGGATCTGATAAAATCGTCAAAGACCTTCACAAATATGGCATTGGTGCAGAAGCCATCCATGGCAATAAATCACAGAATGCAAGGCAAAGGGCCTTGTCCAACTTCAAATCCGGCACTACACGCGTGCTTGTGGCAACCGATATTGCCGCAAGGGGTATTGATGTAGACAACCTCACCCACGTGATCAACTATGAATTGCCCAATGTTCCTGAAACCTATGTGCACAGAATTGGCCGTACGGGCAGGGCAGGTGCAAGTGGAATTGCCTTTTCATTCTGCGATCATGAAGAAAGGGAATTTCTGCGCGACATCCAGAAACTGATTGGCAACTCCATTCCGGTGGTCAATGACCATCCATATGCAATGGAAATATCCTCCATGGACATTCGCAGATCCTTGCCCCAAAAGCCACAGGGACAGCAGGGCAGGCGGTCATTTGGTTCTTCTGAAAGGGCTCCCCAGCGAACGGGTTTCTCAGAGAGGTCAGGCCAAAGAAGCTTCAGCAACGAGAGGGACCCTCAAAGAACGGGTTCCTCAAAGATTGTCTTGCGCAAGGCCAATTGATCAGTTGAAGGAAAGCAATTAAAATGGGTTAATTTAAATACGTTTTATCATGCAGCTTGTTTCATTGCTACACATTCACCACCAACACAGGAATTTTCAATTCATGTCTCACGGCTTCCACGGTTTCGCCATACACTACGTCTTTCAGGCCGGTATGTCCATGCGCGCCAATGATCAGGATGTCTGCATGCCGATCCTTGACCAGTCGAACAATCTCTTTTACCCTTCCATCAAAACCCAGCAAACCAACGGCATTGTATCCCTGCTCCTTTAATTCTTTTACATACCCTTCCATCCGCTGTTGATCCTTTCGTGTTTCCATGTCATCAGCATCCTCTCCAATAATCCTGGTAGCAGGGCTCTCTACGACATGGATCATCAGGTAACTGCTTTCTTTTCCTCCCTGGCCCAATGAATGTGCAATCAATTTATGGTCATTCTTGCTGAAGTCTAACGCAACAGCAACCCTCGCATAAGATGGGATGATGATGTTGTGTAATTTTTCTGCCTCCGGGTGAAGTTTTACACTTTCATTGGCGGTCTTGCCCATCAGCGGATAGAAAATGGCGATCAGCAGCAAACTGATGTAGGCAACACCTGCGATGATGATGATGGATTTCCAAAACACTGAATCAGAGCTTGCAAAAAATGTAATGGTCTGCTCATACACCATTCTGATGTTCAGGTACACCAGTACTAGGGTGATGAGGCTAGCCAATACAATGATAAAGGGCTTGATGGCAAAAGACCCCATGGTTTTCTTGTCGCTGGTAAAATGGATCAGGGGAACGATGGCAAAACCCAGTTGCAAACTCAATATAACCTGGCTGAATACCAAGAGTTTGTCAATATTGTTTTCGCCATTGATCAGGATCACCGCAATGGCAGGGATGATGGCAACAAGCCTTGTCAGTAACCTCCGCACCCATGGCGTAATCCGCAAGTGCAGGTATCCTTCCATTACAATTTGTCCGGCAAGTGTACCTGTGATGGTTGAGCTTTGCCCTGATGCAATCAATGCAATGGCAAACAAAATTGGAGCGAGGTTGCTGCCCAGCATGGGTGCCAAGAGTTCATGGGCCTGCTTGATTTCAGCAACATCTGTGCGTCCGGTGGTATAAAAAACAGTTGCAGCCAGGATCAGGATGAAGGCGTTCACAAAAAAGGCAAGGTTCAGGGCAATGGCACTGTCAATGAAATTGAGCTTGAGTACCCGTTTGATACCGGCATGATCCCTTTTGATTTTTCTGGTTTGTACAAGGGCTGAATGCAGGTATAAATTGTGCGGCATTACTGTTGCTCCGATGATCCCAATCGCGATGTAGAGCGCTTCTTCATTGGGGATACGGGGAATAAACCCTTTCACCACTTCACCCATATCAGGTTTGGCAATGATCATTTCTGCAAGGAAACTGAGGCCTATGATGCCCACCAGGCAAATGATGAAGGCTTCCATCGTACGCATGCCCAGGCGTTGCAGCAACAGGAACAGGAAGGTGTCTGCAACGGTAAGGCTTACTCCCCAAATAAGTGGAAGGCCCGTCAACAATTGAATACCAATGGCCATCCCCAGGATTTCAGCAAGGTCTGTGGCTGCAATGGCTACTTCTGCCAGCAGATAAAAAGCGAAGTTCACTGGCCTTGGATAGGTTTCCCGGTTGGCCTGAGCAAGGTCCCTTCCCCTCACAATGCCCAACCTCGCAGAAAGGCTTTGCAGCAACAGTGCCATCAGGTTGCTCATCAACAAAACCCAGATCAGCTGGTATCCGAATTTGCTTCCCCCGGCCAGGTCTGTGGCCCAGTTACCCGGGTCCATGTATCCGACGCTTACCAGATAGGCCGGCCCAAAAAAGGCCAGCGCACGTCTCCAGCCCTTGCGCTTTTGGGTGGTATCAATGCTTTGGTTTACCTCACCCAGTGAAGTGAATTCATCGTGTAGGTGTTTCATGGCGTATCATTATTTTTTCTGGCCAATGTATCTTTTGGTATTATTCCGTGCTGGTCTGGGATTGGATTTCCATGCGGGTCAAACTTGGGCAATCCTAAAAAAGCATCCAGTTTATCAATCAGCTTCTTGCTGCTCACATGCTCCAGGTCTTCTGCAATATCGTGCACCTCATCCCACGGGAATCCCAATTTTTCTGAAAGAAAGAATTCCCAGAGGCGGTGTCGCCTCACAATGCCCAGGGCCACCTTGTTCCCCACTTCGCTGAGCCTGAATCCATGATAGGGCTTGTATTCCAGCAGTTTTTTGGCCTGCAGCTTTTTCATCATGTCCGTAATGGACGCTGGCTTTGTATTCAGTTTTTCTGCCAACTCCTGCGTAGAAACATTCTCAGCCTCTTTTTGCAAATGAAAAATGGCCTTGATATGGTTCTCTTCACTGACGGAATATTTAGGCATGTCTAAATAAAATTTAGACAAACCTAAAAATAAAAATTGAATTTACAAAGCCTTCTGCTTTCCCTGATGGGTAAGGACCATGAATGCTCTAGGAAATTTCTTTCAATAGCGCCAATACTTCTTTAGAAGGGTGACCAAAAAGGGAAATGCCGGTTGCACCGTTTTTCATGGCATGGCCCATGCCAGCGGCCAAGTCTTCCATATTGCCTTTGAAGTCAGGGAGATACAGTCCTGCATACAGGGGGAACTTGCCGTTCAGAAAATGTACGCCTTCCTTTACAGCTTCTCCTATCCATTTTACGTCTTCCTGGTAGAAACCGTGGTAAATCATCGGGAAAACAGCACTGAGGTTCCAGTTGGTCCAATCTTGCCTTACGTTTCTCCTGGCCACTTCGGGGGTTGGAAAAACCGCTGCACTGATCCATTTTTTGTGTTTTTCAGCTACCGCAGCCAGGGTATTGACAACATTGTTGATGGCTTCGTACCTGAACAATCTCCAGGAGAGTGCCTCATCGGGATATTTAAATTCAAGCGGATCTTTCCCAGTCTGTGCTTTGAATTTGGCACGACAGGTTTCACAATAACAGAAATCGTATTCCGCCATTTCAGTCCTTTGATCAACCTTGTACTGGCTCCAGAGGTTCAACGGCAACACAACATCGCAGAACCGGATATAGTCAAGGTGAAGGCCATCGATATATGATTTTGAAAGAATTTTTTCTGCTTCATTTTTCAAAAATGCAATCACCTCAGGTTTGGAGGGGCAAAGCCAGCGATAATATCCAACGTACGGTGGATGCGTGGTGCAAGACTTACCATCCCTTGAAACGGCATACCATTCAGGATGATTGGCCAGCAATTCTTTTGAACCATTGTTCATTGTCCAGTTCCAGCGGTGCGCCTCAAGCCCAAGTTGTTTGGCTGCACGGAAATGGTTTTCACTGTCGGATTCAAAAAGAATCCCCCGGATTCCTGCATCCTTCAATCCAATATATTCTTTGGTGATGGCTGCTGTTTCCTGCTTGTGGTTTGGGTTGATCCATATCCAATGCTTTCCTTTTTTTGATGTTTCACTTGCCATAGAAAGCATGGGAAGCGATAGATTCACAAATGGCGCTGATGCGGTAAGCAAACCGGACTTGATGAAAGATCTTCTTTTGTTCATGATAAATTGAATTAGTTTTTAAAATGAAGAAAGCCCCACCGTTGCGGAACATGCATATCGATGACACCTGTTGGGCTCCAGACCCAGTTGGACTCCCGCAGCCTCCTGCCTTCTTCTTCTCTTTTTATTTTGTATGTGGTTCCCTCTTTTTCCATGGGCCATTGCACCCTGGAGAAGTTGATGCGCCAGGTGCTTCCATTGGTTGGATGGCTGATCCTTCCCTCTCTTTTCAGGGCCTCATACGGAATGGCCATTTCCACCGTCCATTTTTTATCGCGGTCTGCATTGTTGTTGATTGTTCCGTAGATCTTCACCGCAGTTTTCATGCCCTCTGCATTCCACCCAAGATCAAACCTTCCTCCTTTTTTGTATGGCTTGTTCATGAACAGGTCCATCACCGTTCCCAGGGCATTGATTTCGATTTCAACATATTGTTCTCCATCATTATTAGGGTCTAAAAAAACTTCGAAGTCATGGTCGTTGTATACGATGGCATCGCGGTTCACAAGCGTAGCCCAGATGTCGGGCTCCACCAGCTCTGCTGCAATGTAGAGGTACTGGTCATCCCAGAGCATCTTGCAGCGGGTGTCCAGTGGTGGCTTTGGATTTTTTCTGCCCAGTATGTCTAAGAAATTCGATGTCCACTTTGCAGTGGCCCATTCCTTTTTTTCAATTGTACCATCAATGGTTGGTGCAGTTGCAGTTTTGAATATGGTGTATGATGGAACTTCCATTTGCGTTTGGGCAAATCCAAATGAAAAGATAAAATTAGCAAACACCATCAGGTGAAAAAAACGCATACACCAATTTAGTTCATTTAAATGGTAGTTTTAAATTAAACCAATCAATGTTGATTCAGTCCTACTATTTCAATTGACACCCATGCGATACATCGTATTGATATTTATTTTCCTCTCTCTTGCTTTTACTGTTGATCCATTCAACAGTGATCAACGCCTTCAAATGCCTTATAAAAAAGAAGGGCTTACCGAGCGAGAAGCAGCAGAACATCTTTTGAGTAGACTTAGCTTCGGTGGCCGCCCCGGGGAGGTAGAAAAGCTACTGGCCACGGGCCTCGATAAATGGGTACTGCAACAACTTGAACAATCACTCCCTGATACCGACCTTGAAAAAAGATTGTCAGGCTATGATGCCTTGTCGCTGGACAATCAAACCATTGTCAATACCTACCTTAACGCTGGTCAGGTAGTGCGGATGATGCAAAAAAAAGGCACCCTCAGCAGGGATTCCATGGCCAAACTGGAAAAGGATGATTATAGAAAAGATGTGTTGAAACTGATGCAGGAAAAAGGCCTTAAGCTGCCTCAGGAACTGAACAGGCAACTGATTGCCCAAAAGTTGATCAGGGCTGTATACAGTGAAAACCAGTTACAGGAACTGATGACAGATTTCTGGTTCAATCATTTCAATGTATCCGTTACAAAGGGACAGTCACAGCCTTATGTGCTTACCTATGAAAGGGATGCCATCCGTCCGCATACCCTGGGAAAATTTGAATCGCTGCTCAAGGCCACAGCCCAGCATCCTGCCATGTTGTATTACCTCGACAATGCCAGCAGCGGAAGCGATAACAATGCCATGAACCAGCGCATCAAAAAAATGGTTCCTGCCAACAGCAAATTGAAGAAGGCGGCTGGCCTGAATGAAAATTATGCAAGAGAGGTGATGGAACTCCATACCCTTGGGGTTGATGGTGGTTATGTGCAGGCCGATGTAACCGAAGTGGCCAGGGCATTGACAGGATGGACGGTCCGGCCGATGATGAAAGATGGATATGGAGAAAGGTTGGCAAAAATGCAGCAGTCGAGGCTGGGCAAAAACGTGGCAACCACCGATGGTGATTTTCTGTTTTTGGCTGTTCGACACGACCAACAAGAGAAAACAGTGCTCGGAAAAAAATACCCTTCGAATGGCGGATTGAATGAGGGGCTGGAAGTGCTGCACCAGTTGGCCAAGCATCCCTCCACCGCAACATTCATCTGTAAAAAAATGGCAACACGGTTCGTTTGTGATACGCCTTCTGTAAAGCTGGTTGCAGCCATGGCAGATGTATTCACCAAAACAGGCGGAGACATCAAACAGACCATGATTGCCATGCTCAACAGCAGGGAGTTCTGGAAAAAAGAAGTCTTGCGCAGCAAAATAAAATCTCCTTTTGAATTGGTGGTGAGTGCCATCAGGGCCACCAATGCAGACCTCCGGAATGCCAACCAGCTCAATGATTGGTGTACGAGGATGGGGCAGAAGATCTACAGTTATGCTGCTCCAACAGGCTTTCCTGACAAGGCTTCTTTTTGGGTCAATACCGGCTCATTATTGAACAGGATGAATTTTGGCCTGGCCATCGCTGCACAGCGCATTCCGGGTGTTGGCATGAACCTCCTGGCATTGAACAACAACCATGAGCCCGAAAGTGTGGATGATGCCCTGCAGACCTATAGTACCATTTTATTGCCTGGCAGAAATCAAAAAGAAAACATCGGTCGCCTCACAAGCCTTGTGCGCGATGAAGCGCTACAAGCCAGGCTGGACAAGGCATTGGCTTCAACGCAATCGACAGCTACCAGTGAGGAAGACATGACTGGAGGGGTTGACATGATGGGTGAGGAGAAGACACCGAAAATGGGTAAGGGAAAGGAGAAAAAAATGGAAACAGGTGTTTCAGGACAAGTGGCCCATGTGGTGGGCATCATCATTGGTTCACCAGAATTTCAAAGAAAATAATTATTTGCTATGGCCAACAGAAGAGCTTTCATGAAATCGGGTGCCATGGCACTATTTGCAACAGGCTTGGGCGGTGTTCCGTCCTTTATCGCAGCAACTGCAGGTGAGAAAAAAATTATTCCTACCTATAAAAAAAACAAGACGCTGGTCTGCATTTTTCAGCGGGGGGCGATGGATGGACTGATGGCTGTAACGCCTTACAGCGATCCCAACCTAAAACTTCTCAGGCCCGGCTTGTACATGAGCCCGGCACAAACCGAAGGCCAGCTTTTTGACCTTGACGGTAAATTTGGCTTGCACCCTTCATTGGGGTCGCTGTCCCCCTATTTTACGGAAGGACGCATGGCCGTTGTGCATGGTGTTGGCAGTCCCAACAAAACAAGAAGCCATTTTGATGCACAGGATTATATGGAATCAGGAACGCCCAACAGCAAAAGCACTGCCAGTGGGTGGTTGAACAGGGCGGTGGGTCTGACAGGTCATGAGGCAACACCTTTCAGTGCCGTGAGCCTGACTGCTGCATTGCCCAGGTCCTTGCAAGGAGATCATGATGCCTTGGCCATCAACAACCTTGAGGAGTTTGTGATACAGATGAGGGGCAATCCGCTTGCCGGCAACATAGCAGCCAATTCGTTTGAACAATTGTACGACCAGACCTCCAACCAATTGTTGAAGCAATCCGGCAAGGAAAGTTTTGAAGCGATGAAAATGCTGGACCTCAAATTGGTCAAAAATTATACACCTGCATCCGGGGCCATATATCCCAATTCTCCCTTGGGGAGATCCTTGAAACAGATCGCCATGCTGGTCAAGATGAATATCGGGATGGAGGTTGCTTTTGCTGAATCCGGTGGATGGGATACCCATTTCAACCAGGGAACAACCAATGGGTCCTTTGCCAGAAACCTGAAAGATTTTTCAGACAGCATTGCTGCATTTTGGAAAGACATGGCAGGCTATCAGGATGAGGTTACCGTGATGACCATGACTGAGTTTGGAAGAACGGTTCACCAAAACGGAACTGGAGGAACAGACCATGGAAGGGCAAGCTGTCTTTTTGTATTGGGCAATGATGTTCAAGGCGGAAAAGTATACCACAAGATGGGTTCTTTGGACAAGGCTTCACTGGAAGACAACAGGGATCTGCCGGTCACAACTGACTTCCGATCCGTATTTGGTGCGGTGGCCAAAAAGCACCTCAATGTGGTGGATACCGCCAAACTTTTTCCGGGATACGAAGGTGATATGCTTTATCTTTAAAAGCATAATTCATCAAATGGCCTAGGCCTTTTTCATGCAGCTACAATCCATCGATCTTGCTGTTATCGGCTTGTTTTTTCTGAGCATGCTGGTGATTGGCATCATGTCATATTACCGCAGCAAAAATGCAGAGGATTATTTTGTTGCAGGGGGCAAACTGCCCTGGTGGCTGGCCGGTATTTCTCACCATGTTTCCGGGCATAGCGGTGCCGTATTTGTTGCCTATGCAGCAGTTGCGTTTACACACGGTTTTACGATGTACATCTGGTGGGCGTTGCCTGTAGGGTTGGTGATCATTGGCGCCGCAGGAATTTTTCCAGTCTATTGGGTCAGGTTGCGTAAACAGTTGCAGATCCAGTCTCCGTTAGAATACCTCCGCATTCGTTATAACCTGCTTACCCAACAGGTGGTCGCCTGGAATGGTGTATTGCTCAAGGTCTTTGATGTGGGGGCAAAATGGGCTGCGATTGGCATCCTGCTCAAAGTAGTCGCTGGCATCCCGATGGAAACAGGCATCTTGGTTTCAGGCGTTGTAACCCTTGTCTATGTTACGTTTGGAGGGTTGTGGGGAGTGATTGTGACAGATTTTATCCAGTTCATCGTACAGGTGTTGGGCGGTATCGTGATGTTTGTATTGGTGGTGAACAGGCTGGGCGGAACCGATTCCATCACGGGTATCTGGAAACAGCTTCCTCCACAGCACCATGCTTTTTTCAATGAGCCTTATTCCATTGGTTTTGTTGGCATCATGTGCTTCCTTTATTTCCTGAGCTACAATGGAGGCAGTTGGAGCCTGGCCACCCGTTATATTTCTTCTCCCACTGAAAAAGAAGCATCTAAAGCCGCATGGCTTTCCGGCATATTGTATTTGCTTTGGCCCCTGGTTTTGTTCTTTCCGATGTGGGCTTCACCCCTGCTGCTTCCTGCAGCAACTGTGCCTTCAGAATCCTATGGGTGGCTGATGTTAGAGATTCTACCCACGGGTATGATTGGATTGGTCATCGCCTCCCTGTTTGCTGCCACCATGGGCATGACTTCTTCTGATGTCAATACGGTGGCAGCAGTCATCACAAGAGACATCCTTCCTGTGTTCTCCAAAAAATTCACCAACGATAAATATGCCTTGCGCACAGCACGCGTCACCACTTTTGTTTTCACCTTGGCAACGCTTGTGATTGCATTGAATTACCAGCGTTTCGGTGGCGTGCTGGGGTTGATTGTCAACTGGTTTGCAGCCTTGCTTGGGCCAACCTCAATGCCACTATTGTTTGGGCTCTTGCCCGTATTCAAACGTTGCGGTCCGAGAGCAGCGATAGCCTCCATCGTGGCCGGCTTGCTAACTTTCATCATCACCAAGAACCTGCATCTTGGCAACCTGGCCCTTGAAGTGGGATTGCCCACCATCGTTTCAGCCTTGGTATTCATTGGTGCAGGTTTGTTGACAAAACAAGTGCCTGAAAAAGTTGAAGCACTCATATTGGCCCTGAAAGAAAAAGGGGAATAATCATTAAATCAAGATAAGGATGAGCGATAGAAAATTTGGATTTGGAATCATAGGTGCTGGAATGATTGCGCATGTGCATGCCAAGGCCATAGGGGCCATCGGTAACGCGACATTGGTTGGATTGCACAGCAGGGGAGTTGAAAAAATGCAAGCTTTTGCCACGCAACACCATTGCAAGGCATTTGATACACTGGAGGAGATGCTGGCAGATCCTGCCATAGACATTGTTTGTATTTGCACCCCTTCCGGCGCCCATGAGGATCCTACGCTCCAATGCATCCAGGCGGGGAAGCATTGCCTGGTAGAGAAGCCGCTGGAAGTTACCCTTGAAAAATGTGATAGCATCATCGCAGCATCCAGGCAAACAGGAATGAAGGTGGCTGTCATTTTTCCTTCACGGTTTTATGACCAGGCCCTGTTGCTCAAGAAGGCCATGGATACTGCAAAATTTGGTGATATCGTATTGGGCGATGCCTATGTAAAATGGCACCGCAGTGAGGCCTATTACAAATCGAATCCCTGGAGGGGAACCATTGCATTGGATGGTGGTGGCGCGCTGATGAACCAGGGCATCCATTCGGTTGACCTCTTGCAGTGGTACATGGGAAAGGTTGACTCGGTGCAGGCTTTTGCAGGCAACAGAAGGCACAAGGGAATTGAAGTGGAAGACACGGTTGTTGCTGTTTTGAAATTTGCCAATGGTGCCATGGGCAATATTGAATGTTCTACTGCCATTTTCCCCGGAGATTTGAAACGGATTGAAATCAATGGAACGGTGGGCACCGCAGTACTGCAAGAAAGCAATTTGACCAAATGGGAATTTCTTGAGATGACAGCAGAAGACAGCCAACTCAATGAAGACATGAAAGGCAATGCACTCGCGCATGGTGGCGGTGCTTCCAACCCTGCAGACATCAGTTTTGTTGGACACCAGCGGCAGATTGAAGACATGATCCATGCCATTGAAACCGATACCCAGCCAATGGTTGATGCAGTAGAAGGCAGAAAGGCAGTGGAGATTGTGTTGGCCATTTATGAAAGTGCAAGAACTGGAAAAATGGTCCACCTCCCTCTCCCATAAATCATCAGTCAATCAGCACCATGGCGCCCATTCAACAATTTACCGCAGACCATTTGCATGTCAATGTTTATGCTAACCGAGATGAGATGGGCATGGCTGCAGCAAAAGATGCAGCAGCGCAGATCCAAGCATTGCTCAACACAAAAGAATTT
>CANEWJ010000074.1 GCA_947442625.1 Chitinophagaceae bacterium | reverse complement strand
TTTCAATGCAGGGTACATGTTTGGCAACAAAGAGCACAGCACAAAGCTTTCGTTTGTCAATGACACCATCAATTACAAAACAACCAATTCTTCAGATACCACCCGTTTTGGCGGTTTGTTCTTCAATGCAGGGATTCAATACAAAATTAAAGTCAGCGAAAAAACAATCCTAAGGCTGGGCTTCCATGGCAATCTTTCAACGAAAATGAATGCCACCAGGAACATTTCGAGGGAAACAATAGCATTCGATCCCAATATCGGTATTTCAGTAATTGACAGCATCTACAAGGGCCAGGACCAGAAAGGAACCATTGTTCACCCATCATCATGGGGAGCCGGATTCATGTTTGAGGGTGAAAACATGTGGATGTTTGGCGCTGAAATCGGTGTAGCCAATTGGGCGGATTACCGCTATTTCGGAACCGCTGACAAAATGGTGAACAACTGGACAGGAAGAATCGGCGGGCAATTCGTTCCGGACTTCAAGTCCAGCAACTACTGGCAAAGGGTTTCATACAGGCTTGGTGCCTCATTTGGCCCAGACAATGTGCAACTGAACAGGTCGATTCCACAATACACGTTTTCTTTTGGAACAGGGCTTCCTGTCAGAAGAAATGTCTACACAAATCAGTATACCACCATCAACACCGCATTTGAACTGGGCTTCAGGGGAAACAAATCCAATGACATCAGGGAGAATATTTTCCGCTTCTCATTGGGATTGAACCTCAGTGATATCTGGTTCAACAAGCCGAAGTACCAATAATAAAATTGAGCTGTGATCAGGAACACTGCCATTGCATTGCTTGCTTCCTTCCTGATATCATCATGCGTTAACGATGAAATGAAAGTCAAGGCCCTGTTTCAAAAAAAACTGGGGGTTGATGAAGCCATCAATATTGAAAGTTACATGAGCCAGGGTGGAAAAATGAGAGCCAAACTCACGGCCCCACTGATGTTGCGTTACCAAGACACCAGCGCAAGGGTAGAACTCCCCAAAACACTGCATGTTGATTTTTTTGACTCTACCCTGCAGATAGAAAGCAGGCTGGATGCCCTGTTTGCTGTTTACTACGAATCCAGGAATATCATTTTCATCCGCGACAGCGTACGCGTATACAACATCAAGGGTGATACCCTTTTCTGCAAGGAACTGAACTGGGATCAAGCCCAAGGCAAGTTCTTTACCGACAAACCTGTGCGGATCCAAACGCCAGACATGATCATGTATGGCGAGGGACTGTCTGCGCCCCAGGACTTCAAAACCTTTGATATTTTCAAGGTCACCAACAGCGTGATGAGGGTCAAGCAATAGCCTGACCCCTGCAATGTTTTATTTCAACGAACCGAGATCATCGAGGGAATAAACACCCCTTCCATAGGTAGCAATCACCAGATTCCTTTCACGTGGGTGAATGAACAAATCCTGCACAGATACTGTAGCAGGCAAATTGGCCTGCAATGAGGACCAGCTCTTGCCGCCATTGTTGCTGTAATAGATGCCCATGTCGGTTCCACAATACAGCCTTGCAGGATTCTTGTCGTCTTCCCTGATCACGTTAACCGGTGAAGCAGGCAAGTTGGCGGCAATGCTTCTCCAGGTCATTCCCCTGTCATCTGAAACATAGATATAGGGCTTGTCATCATCCTCCCTCCTGTTGCTCAGGGTTAGGTAAACCCTGTTTTCCTGGTGGGAAGAAGCCACAAGCCTTGATGTATGTGCATTTTGAGGGATTCCCTTCATGATGCTCACAAAAGCGCCTCCATCAGCAGGCCTCATCCAAACCCTTCCATCATCGGTACCTGCATAGAGCAATCCCTTCTTCAATGGCGATTCATCCATTGCAGTGATGGCTTGGTGGTTGATGGCATAAGGGGTTTTCCCCATCCTGCTCTTGTCATTGTAGGTCAGGTCATCACTGATACGCTTCCATGATGCTCCGCCGTCTTTTGACTCAAAAAGATATTGGAAGCCATGGTAGATGGTGTTGTTGTGTGGAGAAAGCATGGTATAGGCCAGCCACTCCCCACGGTGCACTTCCTCATCGCCTGCTTTCTTTGGAAAAATATCTTTGGTGCGGATGGAATCCGGATGAGGCTTCTGTCCCCAGGCCGTCTTGGGCATGCGCAGATCGCTTTTCATCAGCCTTCCATAGAATGAGCTGGCATACATGATGTCAGGATTCTTGGGATCCATGGCAATGATGGTTCCTTCGCCACCAGGCGCATCATCCCAGGCCATGATGCCTTCAGGCTTCTTGCCATAGGTATTCTTGATGCTGCCCATGAAACTTCCCTCATCCTGCACTGAACCTACAATATTGTAAGGTTGCTTCATGTCATAGGTAATGTTGTAAAATTGGGTGGTCGGAATTTTCCTGAAAAAATTCTTCCATTTGTCACCGCCATTGTAAGAAAGTACAACACCGCCGTCATTTCCATTGATGATGTAGGCACTATTGGTGGGATCGATCCAGAGCGCATGGTTGTCTCCATGTTGTGCATCAGAATCCTTGTCTGTAGCGCGCATGGCAGTAAAAGTCTTTCCACCATCAGTTGATTTGGCCAGGGGCACACCCATGATGTAGACAATGTTCTCGTTGTTGGGATCTACCCTGATCTGTCCGAACACCCATCCATAGGTACCTGCAAAGCGTTCAAGTTTATCATCTTCTGTGCTTACTTTTTTCCAATGCTCGCCCTTGTCTTCACTCCTGTACACCTGCACCCCAAATGGAATCACCTGGATGGGCCTGCCATAAGGGTCAAGCTCGCCAGGCTTGGGATCACGCTTGGGCGTATGGTTGTCTACATAGGCATACACAATGTTGGGCTTGCTTTTTGAAAAACACAGCCCTACCCTGCCTGTATATTTTGTCTCGGGTAAACCATTGGTGAGCTTGTTCCAAGTTTTACCGGCATCAACTGTTTTATACAAATAGTCGCCATCTTCAGGAACTGGATCGCTCCATCTCCTGCGGATGCGGTTCCAAGTGGAGGCAATGATCAGGTCAGGATTTGTTGGATCCATCACCAGGTCGATGGCACCTGTTTTTTCATCATTGCCCAAGATCCTGCTCCATGATTTTCCGCCATCGGTTGTTTTATAAACGCCCCTGTTGTTGTTATAGCTCCACTCATTTCCACCCGCTGCAACATAGGCCACATCTGGGTTTTCGGGATGCACCAGGATCCTGGCAATGGTACCGGTATTGGTCAGGCCGATAGATGCCCAGGTCTTGCCCCCATCGGTTGATTTGTAAGCGCCCATGCCCGGCAACGATGCCCTGAAGATATTGGACTCGCCAGTGCCAAGATAGATAATATCAGGGTTGGATGGGGCCAAGGCAAAGGCACCGATGGACAGTGTCCCCAACTGGTCCGTCAAGGGCGTCCAGTTTTCTCCTGCATCAACCGTCTTCCAAAACCCGCCTGTAGCAAAGGAGGCAAATATGATGTTTTTGTTGCCCGGAATACCGGCCACTTCAGTAACCCGGCCGCTGATGAGGTCTGGACCAACATTCCTCCATTGCAGGTTTTTGTAGGGTGAAGCTGCATTGAGCTGCTGTTGCAACTTGAACGATGCAACCCTTGCTGTGCCTGCATTTTCGCGCAGCTGTGCAGTTGCAAAGAGGGAAATGAACAACATCAAGAAAAACTGGGAACCAATGTAAAATGGTGAAATTGAACGCATGGATATTTTTTTTAGGCTTTGAAATGTTGGTTGGGTTAAAAAACAGTTGGACGCGTATATAAATGTAAGGATAAGCAGTTAAATTGTGTACTTAAATACAAGGAATGAAAAGAATGTTACTGCTCGCTGGCTGTCTGCTGTTTGCAGGAGGCTTCCATGCAATGGCACAGAAAAAAAAGACCGTTGTTGCTCCGTCCAATGAACCCCTGAAGACGGCAACCCTGGCCTCTCTTGAGTCCAGCTATCCTGCTTACAAAAACATTGCCCTTCAAATCTGGGACAATGCAGAACTGGGCTACAAAGAGGTCAAGAGCAGTGCCTTGCTGCAAGAAACATTGAAAAAAGAAGGCTTCACTGTTGAGGCAGGCGTGGCAGATATTCCCACCGCTTTTGTTGCCACCTATGGCAGTGGCCAACCCGTCATTGGTATCCTGGCTGAATTTGATGCATTGCCAGGACTGGCGCAGCAAGCTGTTCCCGAGAAAAAAGGCATCGATGGAAAAGCCGGAGGGCATGGTTGCGGACACCACCTGTTTGGCGCAGCTTCTGTTGCTGCAGGTGTTTCCATCAAAAAACTCATTGAAGAGAAAAAACTTACTGGTACCATCAAAGTGTATGGCTGTCCTGCAGAAGAAGGCGGATCAGGAAAAGTATACATGGTGAGGGCCGGTCTGTTCAACAATGTAGACGTAGCCATCCACTGGCATCCGGGTGATGGCAATGGTGTAACCATGACCAGCGCACTGGCCAACAGCTCAGCAAAATTCAGGTTTTACGGGCTCTCTGCCCATGCAGCTGGTGCACCAGACCGAGGACGTTCTTCCCTTGATGCAGTTGAAGCCATGAACCACATGGTCAACATGATGCGTGAACATGTGCCACAGGAAACAAGGATACATTATGTCATCACCAATGGTGGAAAAGCCCCCAATGTGGTGCCAGATTTTGCTGAAGTCTATTACTATGTTCGCCACCCCAAGCGCGATCAGGTAAAACAGATTTTCGACCGTGTGGCTACTGCAGCAAAAGCAGCAGCAATGGGAACTGAAACCAAAATGGAATTTGAGATCATCGGTGGTACACACGACCTCTTGTTGAACAGAACATTGGGAGAGGCCATGCAAACCAACCTGGAAAAAGTGGGTGGGGTAAAATACACAGAAGAAGAAAAAGCTTTTGCCAAAAAAATACAATCCTCTTTTACATTCAACTATCCTGCCGTTGAATCTGCAGACAGCATAAAGCCTTTGAAAATCGAAATGGATGCAGGTGGCGGATCCACCGATGTGGGTGATGTGAGTTATGCATTGCCTACGGTTGGGCTGCGCGCTGCCACCTGGGCTCCCGGCACACCTGCCCATAGCTGGCAAGCCGTTGCCTGTGGCGGAACTGAAATCGGTACCAAAGGCATGCTGGTGGCTGCAAAAACCATGGCATTGACAGCCATTGATCTTTTCACCAATCCTGCCTTGATCCAGCAATCAAAAGATGAATTCCTGAAAATGAAAGGCAACTATAAATACGAAGCCTTGCTGGGAACAAGAAAACCAGCACTCAACTACAGGGACTAATCAACACAAACAACAAGACAATGAAACTACTGCTCCTATCCATAACCAGCTTGCTCTCATTGGGTGTTAGTGCCCAGAAAAAAGAATTTACCGAACAACAGATGCTCCGTGGCGGGGCAGCCAATATCACCACCCCACTTCCCCGTGTACTGGGATGGGTAGACGATGGAAGGCTGTTGATCAACAAAAAAGAACACCAGGATTCTGCCATGAAAGTTTTTCTGGTGGATTGCAAAACAGGCAAAATGACCCCATCGTCAGCCGACCTGTTGAAAACAAATGCTGGCCCCGGGGTTAGCATAAGCCTGAGAGACAATGATGTATTTGTTTCCATACCAGGTCAGCCCACAAAACAGTTGACAAAAACACCTGAAACAGAGGTGAATCCTACGCTTTCTCCAGACAAGGCATGGGTTGCCTTCACCAGAAAAAATGATCTTTATACCATCAACATTGCTTCAGGGAAAGAATACCGCATCACCAATGATGGCACCGATCTTATCTTGAATGGCTATGCCAGCTGGGTATATTTTGAAGAGATTCTCGGAAGACCTACCCGCTACAAGTCTTACTGGTGGAGCCCCGACAGCAAGCAGATAGTGTTCATGCGCATGGATGATACCAAGGTTCCGTTGTTCCCCATCTACAGTGAAAGCGGTCAACATGGTTATTCAGAAAACACCCGCTATCCAAAAGCGGGAGATCCCAATCCAACGGTTCGCATTGGCATCACTCCGGTAGCAGGAGGTCAATTGACCTGGGCGGATTTCAATGAAAATGAAGACCAGTATTTCGGCATGCCTTACTGGACGCCTGATGCAAAAACCTTGTTGATCCAATGGATGAACCGCGGTCAGGACAACCTCATCATCTATGCCGTGAACCCATCCAATGGCAGCAAAAAAGAGGTCTACAACGAAAAACAAAAAACATGGATTGACCTTGATGACCAGGGAGGACGCATCAGTTTTCTTGGCGAGAACAAGGGATTCATTCTGCAGAGCGATAAGGACGGATGGGATCAACTGTACCTTCACAACAATGATGGTACGCTGAAAAACCAAATCACCACAGGATCCAACTGGAGCACGAATGTTCAATACATCGACGAAGTAAAAAACATCATTTATTTCACCTCAAGGCAAGAGAACTCTGTGCGCACAGACCTTTACCGTGTTGATTTTGATGGCAAGAACCAGATGCGCCTGACCTTTGGAGACTATACCCATGCCACCGAACTTTCCCCCAATGGAAGCTATTTCACCACCCGCTATTCCAATGCATCCACGCCAGACAGGCTGGCCCTGGTGAGCAACAAGGGCAAATTGATCCTTGAACTGGGAGACAGCAAAGGGACCGATTTTGATGCCTATGCCATGGCCAAAACCGAGATCCTGAGGATACCCTCTGAAGATGGACTTTTCCAGCTTCCGATCCGCATCACCTGGCCGCTCAATTTTGACCCTGCCAAACAATATCCTGTCATGATCAATATTTATGGCGGACCCAATGCGGGCACTGTTCGTGATGGTTGGCAGTTCAACGGACAGACCCAGTGGTGGGCCAAGGAAGGACTGATCCAGGTAGCCATGGACCATCGGGCCAGTGGACAATTTGGTAAAAACGGCATCAACTACATGCACAGGAACCTGGGGAACTGGGAACTGAAAGACTGGATCACCATTGTAAAATGGTTGCGGACACATGGTGCTGATTCTACCCGTGTTGGTATTGCAGGATTCAGCTATGGTGGATACATGACCTGCATGGCATTGACTGCAGGGGCAGGATATTTCACCCATGGGCTTGCAGGAGGCAGTGTAACAGACTGGAAATTGTACGATTCTCACTATACAGAAAGGTTCATGGACACACCAGCAGAGAATCCCCAAGGCTATGCAGCAGGTGCTGTCATGACCCATGCAGACCAATACAAGGGATTGCTCAGGATCTATCATGGCACGATGGACGACAATGTGCACTTGCAGAACAGCCTTCAACTGGTGAAAAAATTGCAGGACGTCAAAAAACATTTTGAATTCATGGTTTATCCTGGGGGCAGGCATGGCTGGGGAGGCAACCAACAGTTTCATTCAGCCAATGAAAACAATGCCTTCATCTACAAGAACCTGTTGAAAAAAGAAGTGCCAATGTCAATGATTCGATAAACACGATTGAAAGTACCACAAAGCATAAAAAACTTTGATGAGGCCCATTGCTTCAATTCGTAAATAAATTTTATCTTTCATGTACTGGGTTGCGCAATTTGCCAAAACCCTTGTTTACTGAAAGCCAAAACTTGCCATTTATGACCCCTACCAGATTGTTTGACTGCCTCCATTGGCAGCTTCAAAAATTTCCACAAGAAGACATGTTTGCCGCCAAAGAGGATGGCATTTGGAGAAAATACAGCACAGCAGAAATTGAACAACTGGTCAACAACCTGAGCATGGGGCTCATGCGTGCAGGGATTGGATACCAAGACGGGACCATCGAAGGAAGAGACAAGATAGCCATTCTCAGCAACAACAGGCCTGAGTGGGTCATCCTTGATCTTGCCGTACAACAAACAGGGGCCGTGCTCACACCCATCTATCCCACCATCAATGTCAATGAGCTTGAATTTATACTGAATGATGCTGCAGTAAAACTGGTCTTCGTGAGCGACCAGGAATTGTATTCCAAGGTCCAGTCCATTCGTTCCAAAACTCCATCAGTTCAAGCTATTTATACTTTCAATCCTATACAGGAAGCACTTCATTGGAAAGAGCTGTTGCACAATGGCAATGATGAAGACCACAATAGCCTTAAAGCATCCAAGGCAAGGATCAATCCGAAAGAACTGGCCACCATTCTCTATACCTCAGGCACTACCGGTTTTCCAAAGGGCGTCATGCTGAGCCACCACAACATCCTCGACAACATCATGAATGTGGAAGAGGTGCTTGTGCCTATCTGCGGGCCCCAAGACAAGTCACTGAGTTTTCTCCCTTTGAACCATATTTTTGAAAGGGTCATCACCTACGTCTACATGTACAGGGGCGTTTCCGTGTATTATGCAGAAAGCCTGGACACCGTTGGCGAGAACCTGAGGGAAGTCAAACCAAGCCTGTTCTCCACTGTTCCCAGACTCCTTGAAAAGGTGTACGAAAGAATCATCAACAAAGGCAAGGAGCTGACAGGCGTTAAAAAGAAACTGTTTTTCTGGGCAGTTTCAGTAGGCAACAAATATGAGGTGGACAAAAACCAAGGCATAGGATACAACCTGCAATTGGCCATTGCCAACAAACTGATTTTCTCCAAATGGCGCGAGGCATTGGGTGGAAATGTAAGGGCCATCGTTACAGGTGCAGCTGCCTGTCAAGTAAGGCTCTTAAGGGTTTTCACCGCTGCCAAACTTGTGGTGATGGAAGGCTATGGACTTACCGAAACCTCTCCGGTAATCAGTGTAAACCGCTACGAAGCCTATGGCAGAAGGTTTGGCACGGTGGGCAATGTGATCAGGAATGTTGAAGTGAAATTAGCAGAAGATGGAGAAATCTGCTGCAAGGGTTCCAACGTGATGATGGGATACTACAAGCGCCCAGACCTGACAGCAGAATGCATTGACAGTGAAGGATGGTTCCATACCGGTGATATCGGTGTATGGCAGGAAGGAAACTTCCTAAAAATCACCGACCGGAAAAAAGAGATTTTCAAAACCAGCGGAGGAAAATATGTCGCCCCACAGCCCATTGAGAACAAGATGAAAGAATCAGCTTTCATTGAACAGATGATGGTGGTTGGCGCAGAAAGAAAATTCACTGCTGCCCTAATAGTACCCACCATGGGCAATTTGCTGTCATGGAGCAGGAAACATGGTATTGTTTTTGCATCTCCTGAAAAAGTATTGGACCATCCAAAAGTGATCGAGCACTATAAAGCAATCGTTGAAAAATACAACCAACATTTCAACCCTGTTGAACAAGTCAAGAAATTTGAATTGATCAAAGCAGAATGGACCATCAATGGAGGAGAGCTTACACCAACATTGAAACTGAAGCGCAAAGTCATCATGGAAAAATATGCGGATGCGATTGAACGCATTTATGCAGAAAAGGACTAGAAATAATGTTGTGATGGCGGCATGCGGAACAACTTGTTGCGCTGGTAGGTCGAAAACAACAAATATTGCTCTTCGTTCGTCCTTGCCCAGTTCTGGTAAGCGCTTGCGTCTGTAACCTGACCAAAAAGCCATTGGTTATAGGCCTCAAACATGCCTTCACGCATAAGGTATTGGAGATGTTCAAACAGTTTGAATGGATATTTTCCAGCTGAATCATTGAACCAGTCCAACAGAAACCTGGACCTGATCACCAGCAAGGTTTCTGGTGTGATGCCGCGCAAAGCCAGTGATGATTGTTTGTTCATGACCTCCAAAAACTTCAGTTCAAAAGGAGTGGTTGGTTTGATGAAATGTTGCTTGCTGTCTCCCGGCATGAATACCCGTTTGTACGATTCAAGCAACAATATTTTGATTTCTGCCGTGCGCACGGAATAACTTTCAAGGTTGACAAAAACCTCTCCATACACCAGGCTTCTTGCCTTGTCTGCTGCTGCAAAATAAAATTTTGCAGCATGATAATAGTTCCCGGAATGCGATGGATCCACGGATAGGCCGGTCTCCCATTGGGCAATGGCCTCTGCAGGTTTTTGCTGTGTCCAGAGCAGGTCTCCGTATTCTGCAAACAAAGGTCCGCTGGCATCAAATTTCTTCAACCCCTTTTTGTAGACCTTATCACATTGCTTGTATTCTTCCGTTGCCTTGAAAATATTTCCTGCAATTTGAAATACCTGGACATCCGCATCCTCCCTGTCCGTCAAGGGGAGAATCCTTTCAGCAGCCCGCCTATAGTCACCCGCCAGGTAATAAGTGAAGGCCACATCTTTGAGCAGGGTGAGGTTTGTGGGCTCCAATTCAAGTGCCTTTGCCAACACCATCATGCTATTGCTGTAATCGGATTGCCGCTGGAAGGCAATCGCCGTTTCCCTCAATTGTTGCACAGTTTGCTGTGCATTGGCGCCAGCTAATACAAAGGACAATAAGATGAATAACCTTATCCTGATCATGGTCATAAAATTAGATCAAATGGGTCAGCAAACCATCACGCAATTTAGGTTCAAACCAGGTACTCTTGGGTGGCATTACATTTCCGCTGTCTGAAATATCGAACAATTGCCCAATGCTTACAGGATAAAAACTGAAAGCCACCTTCATCTCTCCACTGTCCACCCTTTTTTCCAGTTCCTTCAAGCCCCTGATTCCACCCACAAAATCAATTCTTTTATCCGTTCTTTGGTCTTCGATGTCCAGGAACTTTTCGAGAATATTTCGTGAAAAAATGGATACATCCAAAACGCCAATCGGGTCATCAGTATAGGTACCCTTGATGGATGTTAGGTGATACCACTCGCCTTCCATGTACATCCCAAACTCATGAAGCTGTGCAGGATCAACCGGTACTTCAGAAGAAGACACCATAAAATCCTCCTGCAGGGCACTGATCAATTCATTGGGCTCCATGCCATTGAGGTCCTTCACTACCCTGTTGTAAGGCATGATTTTGAGCTCATCAGCAGGAAACAAAGTAGTTAGAAATCCATCGGCTTCCTGACCGGCAGCATCCCCCAAGGCAGCACGGACCTTTGCAGCACTTGCTGCACGGTGATGACCATCTGCGATATAGGTGCATGGAACTTCTTTTTCAAAAATGGTGGTAATTGTGTTTACTGCATCTTCTGCCGCAATAACCCAAATGCGGTGGCTGATTCCATCATCGGCCTTAAAATCATAGGCAGGTAGATTGTTTTTTTTCCAATCGCCAATCAATTGATCAAGAGAGGCAACATTGCGATAGGCAAGGAATACATTCCCTGTCTGGGCCCTTGTTATCTTGATATGGTTGATCCTGTCCTGCTCTTTTTCTGGACGGGTGAATTCGTGCTTCTTGATGATATCATTTTCATAATCATCAACAGATGAACAGCAGACCAAACCCGTCTGGCTTCTTCCATCCATCACGAGTTCGTAGATATAATAACAGGGTGTTGCCTCTTGGAACAAAACCCCCGATGCCAACATCGCTTCAAGGGTAGATTTGGCCTTTTCGTAGACCGCGTTATCGTATATGCTCAATTCAACGGGCATGTCTACCTCAGACTTGGTAACGTGGAGAAATGAATGAGGGTTTCCATCGACTGCAGTACGGGCCTCATCACTGGAGAGTACATCATAAGGTGGGGCAGCAACTTCGGTTGCCAATGATGCTTGGGGCCTTGCTGCCCTGAAAGGAAAAATTTTTGCCATGGTCTATGTTTTGCTATGCGTGTTTGTTTGCGAAATCCTTGATAAGGTCTGTGATGTCCACCACGCTGCTCAAAGGCATGGCGTTGTACATCGAAACCCTGAATCCA
>CANEWJ010000073.1 GCA_947442625.1 Chitinophagaceae bacterium | reverse complement strand
CTTGCCATTGAAAGGGACAAGCTGCAGCTGAAACAAGACATCTATACGGCTTACTACAGTGCCAGTGGGTCTTTTCAAACATTTGTGGCAAGAGAAAAAGCTGTTGCCACTGCCCAGCGATCATTTGACCTCTCCAGCAGGAGGTATGAATTGGGTGTCATGCAAACCATCGAATGGCTGAACAACCAAAACAACCTTACCAGGGCAAAAGTGGATAGGGTGGTTGCACAGTATGAATATGTATTCAGAATGAAAGTCCTGGAATTCTATAAAGGACAAGGGCTTCGTCTATAATCAAGTAAAGAAAAAGAAATGAACAAAAAATGGATTTGGATCCTTTCAGGAATTGCTGTTGTTGTCATCACACTCTTGGTGCTGAAGCAGAAAGGAATCATTGGAAAAGAAGAAGGCACGAAAGTGGCTGTAGAAAAGGCTTCTCGCAAAGACATCATAGAGGTTGTTACCGCGAGCGGAAAAGTATATCCTGAAATTGAGTTGAAAATCAGTCCGGATATATCTGGTGAAATCATGCAGCTCACTGTTCAAGAGGGAGACAGTGTTAGCAAAGGACAATTGCTGGCCATGGTGTATGCTGATATTTATGCCACACAGCGTGATCAAGCAGCAGCTGGTGTTGCACAACAAATGGCTCAGGTTGAAAATGCAAGTGCTTCCCTTGGCTCCTTTAAGGCCAGGTTGGAACAGGCAGAGCGCCAGTATAACCGCCAGAAACAGTTGTTTCAGGAAAAAGTGATCTCCAAGCTGGAGTTTGAGCAGGCAGAAAATGCTTTCCTTACTTCAAAGGCTGATTACAGTGCCGCATCACAATCCATCAAAAGCGGTCAGGCCGGTGTAGCCAGTGCCAGGGCCAGTTTGCAGCGTGCCAACAAGGACCTTGGCAGAACCAGTGTATTTGCACCGATGAATGGAATCGTTTCGCTGTTGAATGTAAAAAAAGGAGAGCGCGTGGTGGGCAACTCGATGATGGCGGGTACTGAAATGATGCGCATTGCAGACATGCGTGTGATTGAAGTGAGGGTAGACGTGGGAGAGAATGATATCCCTAAGGTAACCATTGGTGACACGGCCCTGGTTGAAGTGGATGCATACAACAAAAGAAAATTCAAAGGAGTGGTAACACAGATCTCCAGTACCAGCCGCGGTACGGGTGGAGCAGTTTCTACTTCATCCTCAGATGTAACGAACTATGAGGTAAGGATCAGGTTGATTCCTGCATCTTATGCCGACCTGATTGATCCAACGAAGCCCAAGAGTTTTCCGTTTCGGCCGGGGATGAGCGCCAATGCTGATATCCAAACCAATACCCATGCCAATGTCATTTCTGTTCCCATCAATGCCGTAACCACCCGCGACAGGTCTGATACCGCTGCAGTTGGAAAAGAAGAGAAAAAAGAAAAGAAATCAGGTCCTCCTGAAGAAACTGCTGGACCTGAAGTAACCATCAAGGATATTGATGCCCTGGATGAAGTAGTGTTTGTGTTGCAGAAAGATGGAACAGTGAAAAGAGTTAAGGTCAAAACTGCCATCCAAGACATCAACAACATTGAAATTATTGATGGCATCAAAGAAGGAGATGAAGTCATCGTAGGACCCTATACAGTTGTCAGCAAAACACTTCGTACAGGCATGAAAGTTACCGTGGTCAAGAAGGAAGAGTTGTTTGAAGTGAAGAAGTGAGTTGAGGGGTTTAGCGGTGTAGAGGTTTAAGGGTTTAATGGTTTAGAGGTTTAGGGGTTTAGGGGTGTAGAGGTTTAAGGCTATTAAGATTAGTGTTTAATCGTTCAGGGATAAGGCATTATCTTTGCCATCCCCCTAAACCCTTACACCCTTAAACCTTTAAACCTCTCAAATGACAATCGGCGTAATCGGCAGTGGCAGCTGGGGATCAGCTTTGGTAAAAATCCTTACAGACAATGAGCACCAGGTGATCTGGTGTGTGCGTTCTGAAAAGTTGGCGGAGCATATCCGTACACGCCACCATAATCCCAAATACCTCAGTTCCGTTTATTTTGATAGCAAGGTATTGTCCATGACCACTGATCCTGAAGCGGTATATGCGCAAGCTGAAGCAGTGGTGATAGCAGTACCCTCTGCCTATGCAGAGGGCTACATTGAACCCTATCTTCAACTGATAGCCAAAGGAGTGAAGATTGTCTCTGCAATCAAAGGAATGATTCCTTCAAAGAACATGCTCCTCAATGAACGGCTATCAATGCTGCAGGGTTTTGATCTGAACAATTATGTTACCATCATGGGCCCCTGTCATGCTGAAGAGGTGGCTGGTGAAAAATTGTCCTACCTCACTTTTGCAGGCATCAATGCTCAGGTTACACAATCCATTGCTGCTTGTTTCAAGACCTCTTACATCAATACTGTGCTGAGTGAAGATGTTACAGGTGTTCAGTATGCTGCTGTGCTCAAGAACATCTATGCCATGGGAGCTGGTATTGCCCATGGATTGGGGTATGGTGATAATTTTCAGAGTGTCTTGGTGGCGAATGCCGCTAGCGAAATGTCGCGTTTTTTGAAGGCGATTTCCGGTGAGGTTTCTTCCTGTGTCAATTATTCTTCCTCTGTTTATTTGGGAGATTTATTGGTTACCTGTTATTCGCTGTTCAGCAGAAACCGATCATTCGGAAACATGATTGGCAAGGGGTACAGTGTTGAAGCCACAAAGCTCGCCATGCAAATGGTCGCAGAAGGCTATCCTGCCTCAAAATGCATTGCAGCATTGAACGGGAGGGCCGGGGCAGAGATGCCGATTGCCGCTGGTATCTACAATGTACTCTGGGAGGCAGAAGATCCGATCAGGGCCTTTGAAAAAATCGAAGCAATATTGGTTTGATCAATCTTCCAGGAAGAAGAGGGATGAGGCAATTCCGTCTGCAAAAAACCTCCCTTCGCCTGATAAAACCCAGGCGTTTTTTGATGCCATTATTTTTCCTGATTGGATGAACTGATCGATTTCTGTTGAAATGATTTGCAGTTTATCATTACCCCATCTTGTTGAGATGATGTCTTTTTGCATCCCATTGATGGACCGCAAAGAAGTCATGATGTACTCGTTGAGTTGGTCAATTTCTCGCAGTGTTTCCTCCTCAGAAGGCAGGATTCCTGCTTCAATGGATTGACTATATTGTAGGTTATCAGCAATGTTCCAGCTTCTTTTTGTTCCGGTAAAAGAATGTGCAGAGGGCCCGAAACCCAAATAGGGCTTGCCTTCCCAATAGGCACTGTTGTGTTTGCTTTCTTTTCCCGGCAATGCAAGATTGGAGATTTCATAATGGGTGTAACCGGCAAGCGAACTCAGTTTAACAAGGGCTTCAAATCTTTCGGCCTGTTCATCGGCACTGATTTTTTCTTTTTTGCCACTGCCGATCATGTGGTGCAATGCCGTTCCCTCTTCCACTGTAAGCGCATAACAGGAAAGGTGGGGAATTTTCAATTCAATGGCCTTTTCAAGGTCTTTGATCCAGCCTTCCTGGGTCTGCCCTGGCGTTCCATAGATCAGGTCGATGCTGAAATTGTCAAAACCCGCTTCCCTGATGGTTTGGATGCATTGAATGGACTGGCCGGCATCATGTGCCCTGTTCATCCAATGCAGGTTTTCATCAGCAAAGGACTGCACGCCAATGCTGAAGCGGTTGATGTCCATCTGCTTCCAAGCCTTGGCTTTCTCTGTTGTGATGTCGTCAGGATTGGCTTCCAGGGTAATTTCAATATTGCTGCTGATGGCATAATGGGCCTTGATGGCCTGCAAAATCATGTCTATGGCTGCAGGATCCAGGATGGAGGGTGTGCCTCCTCCAAAATAAATGGTCTGGACTTCTTCCTTTAATTCGTTTGAACGCAGGGCGATTTCTTTGATGATGGATGCTTGTACAGCTTCGGCCTTTCCCAGTGAGGTTGAAAAATGGAAATTGCAGTAATGGCAAGCTTTTCTGCAAAAAGGGATATGGATGTAAATGCCGGCCATTTGAACTTGATTAGAAGAAGCAGTGTAGATTTGTGAACGTGCAACGCTCAATTTTATTTTTCATCCTCATGCTAAGCTGCTGCCCTGTTTCAACAATGGCCCAGGAAAAGCATCGGCTTGAATTGAACTGTAGAGACAAAGGTAATGCAGCTTTGTCTGAACTGGTCAGCATTCCTGCTGATTTCTCAACAAAAGAAGCCATGGCGCTTTTTTTGAAAACCACCCTTGTTGAAAGCCTGCAACGCAAGGGCTATCTGGCCATCTCTGTGGATAGCATGGCAGTTGAACAATATGTTACAAAGGCCTGGATATTTTTGGGTGACCAATACAAGTGGGGAGAATTGCTGGTAGACAGTTCTATCCTTGTTGTTGAAAACTTGAAAAGCAATGCCATCCAACCCGTGGCTGGTGAGCTGTTGACCATGGCTTCCATCACCCTGCTCAAAGAAACCATGCTCCGGAATTTTGAGGAAAATGGATATCCCTTTGCTTCTGTTCAGCTTGACAGCAGTTATTTCAAGGGGAATGAACTCTGCGCAAGACTGAGGGCTGTCAAAGGACCTTTGTACCGCATTGACAGCCTTCATGTTGAAGGGAAACGATTCATCAAAAAAGGATTTTTACAGCAATACCTTGCACTCGGAGGTGGAGGAATCTACAGGAAAAGCAATTTGGACGCATTGTCTGACCGTTTATCGGCACTGGGATTTCTAAAGGAATCAAGGCCATGGGACCTCAGCCTTCTGGGTACAGGAGCCTCTGTCAACCTGTACTTGCAGCCCCAGCGGAGTAGCCGCTTCAACCTGCTGGCAGGCCTGATGCCTTCCAACCAGCAATTGGGAGGAAAAATGTTGCTCACAGGGGAGGCAGACCTGGACCTCAAAAATACATTTGGTGCCGGCGAAAATTTCATGCTCAACTGGCAGCAATTGCAGGTAAAGTCTCCCCGTTTGCAGATCGGATTTCAAAAGCCTTATGTGTTCAAAAGCAATGCCGGCATTGATTTTCGGTTCAATTTGCTGAAAAAGGATTCCTCTTTCATCAACATCAATACAAGGCTAGGGTTGCAATATGAGGTCAACAAAAAGCAGGTGGCAAAACTTTTTTTTCAGCAGTATGCAAGCAACCTGATTGAGGTCGATACCAACTTCATCAAACGCACCAAAAAACTGCCTGTATTTTTAGACCTGCGCACCACCAATATTGGTGCAGAACTGCAATTCAATGGAACCGATGACCGGTTCAATCCCCGCAAAGGAATGGACCTGAACCTGACTTTTTCTGGCGGCATCAGAAAGTTGCTGAAAAACAATTCCATCACCAGTTTGAAAAAGGATCAGCTGAACAATGCGTTTGATTTTGCCGGACTTTACGATACCATGACCCTGTCTTCGGCTCAGTTCAGGATGAACCTGAAGGTTGATCAATTCATCCAGCTGGGCCAAAACGCCACCATTCGTTCTGGTTTACAGGCAGGCTGGATCAATGGAAAAAAACTCTTTCTCAATGAACTGTTCCAGCTGGGGGGGATAAAAACATTGAGGGGTTTTGATGAGGAAAGTTTTTATGCCAGTGAATATGCCATAGCAACGGTTGAGTACCGGTATCTTATTGGGAGCGCCTCCTATTTGTTCTCTTTTATTGATGCCGCCCATCTTGGCCGAAAATCACTTCAGGGCAATATGCAGGGAAAATATGCAGGAGTAGGTGTTGGGATTGCTTTGGAAACCAAGTCTGGTCTCTTTAGTTTGGCCTATGCGGCTGGGAAAAACAAGGACCTTCCTTTCAATTTTCGGGAGTCAAAAATTCATTTTGGATTTGTTAGTCTGTTTTAGTTGATCCAATGAACTAATTTTGCCATGCAATATGTATCGGTTCAAACACCTCATGATTATCCTTTTCCTATTGGGCATGTCACCAGCAGCTGCCCAGGAGTCTGGTTTTGCTGTTCCGGAACAGGTTTCTACCAATATCGATAGCTTGATTGCCGACTCTGTAAGAAAAGCATTCATCCTCAACCACAGGGCCATAGATTCAGCTGAACTCAACAGGGTTGAACTTGGTCAGGCAAAGGGATTTTATGGTAAGTATGTGTCCAAATACATAGTAAGTGTTCAGTTTTACAAGGCCAATGCCAAGGCCTTCAGGCAGTTTCCTTCCAAGAGAAATCTCCCCCGGCTGGAGTGGATGTTTTATAGCTTTGCTGTGCTTTTTTTGTTTCTCTCCCTGATCAATGCAGTTTTCGGACCGTATCTTCACAAAGTATTTCGGGTATTTGCCAATGCAGGGTTTGCGTACCGGCAGGCAAAAGACCAAATGACACAAGCGACGCTTGCCGCATCTCTGATGAATCTTTTGTTTATCCTATCGGGAGCCATTTTTGTTTTTTTTGGGTTGGGGGGTAATCGGCTTTTTTCAGGTGTAGAACGCTGGCAGTCAATCGGATTGATAATCATTTTTCTGGTAATTGTTTATGCAACAAAATACCTATTCCTGCAGTTGATGGGATGGATATTCAATTTGAGAGAATCCTTTGAAGGATATGTTTTCATCGTATTTCTCAACAACAAGATATCCGGTATATTGATGTTGTTTGCATCATTCTTGATGGCTTTTACTGGACCTGGTTCAAGTTTTTTAATTTTTAAGCTGTCCCTCTTTTTGTTGGGCATTATTTTTTTGATTCGATTGATCAGGGGATTCCAGGTTTTTTCCAAACAAGCCAAATTGGGTCTTTTCAATTTTCTTCTTGCTGTCATCTCCCTTGAAATACTCCCCTCTGCAGTGTTGCTGAAATTTACCTCAAGAACTTTCGATTTTTTAATGGGTGGTTACTTGTAAATTCAAATGCTAAACAGTAAATACACTAAATTTTTATAATTTTGCATAATATCAGCGCAAGCCATGGTTAAAAACGGAAAGAAAACGGAAGCAGGTGAAAAGAAGGCTGTCAAAAGGATTCTTATCACCCAACCCAAGCCCGAATCCATCAAATCGCCCTATTTTGAATTGGCTGCCAAGCACAGCATAGAAATGGAATTCATGCCTTTCATTCAGCTGGAAGCCATCCTATCCAAAGATTTCAGAAAACAGAAGATTGACATAGCCGGGTATTCCGCTGTCATTCTCACCAGTAAAAATGCCATTGATCATTTTTTTCGCCTTTGTGAAGAAATGAAGGTTACTGTTTCATCTGATACCAAATATTTTTGCATCAGTGAATCTGTTGCCCTTTACCTTCAGAAATTTATTCTGTACAGGAAACGCAAGGTCTTTTTCGGGGCAGATGGAACCAACAAAGGGCTTTTTGATGCCATCAACAAGCACAAGGAAAATGAAAAATTCATTTATCCCTGCTCCGAAAACCAGCAGGACAATGAAATTGTTGGCTGGTTGAAAAATCACCAATGCGAGTTTGTGAATCCCTACATGTACAGAACGATCAGTTGTGACGTCAAATCCAGGATTTCTGCACATGAATTTGATGTGATCTGTTTCTTTACGCCCAGTGGTGTAAAAAGTCTTTTCGAGAATTTCCCCGGGTTTACCCAAAACGGAACTTTCATTGGCGCATTTGGAAGCAACACATCAAAGGCCATCGAAGAAGCCGGACTCAACCTACAAATCAAAGCACCAGACCCTCAGGTGCCTTCAATGGTAGCAGCCCTTGAGAAGTTCCTTACCGATCGGAAGAAAGCCAAATGATCTTTTCATTCAATTAATACGGCCCCGGAATTCCGGGGTTCTTTTTTATGAACAATACCAACCGACTGATCAACGAAACCAGCCCGTATTTGCTCCAGCATGCCCACAATCCTGTTGATTGGTATGCCTGGGGTGAGGAGGCACTGCAGCGGGCCATACAAGAGGATAAGCCAATTCTTGTGAGCATTGGCTATGCCGCCTGCCATTGGTGCCATGTCATGGAGCGGGAGAGCTTTGAAGACCTCCAGACGGCCGCCTTGATGAACCAGTATTTCATTTGCATCAAGATAGACAGGGAGGAAAGGCCAGACCTGGATCATTTTTTCATGGATGCCCTGCAAGCCACGAGTGGTAATGGAGGATGGCCCTTGAACATGTTCCTCACCAGCGATGGAAGGCCATTTTATGGGGGCACCTATTTCCCTCCTCAACATATGCACAACAGGATTTCATGGAAGGAGGTGCTGGTCCAGATTCACGGAGCCTACCAAAAAAGAAGGTCCGATATCGAGGAGCAGGCAAACAACCTGATTGAGCATCTCCAAAAATCGAATCAGCTCAAATCCAACAACCGCTTTCAGGTTACCCAGGAGGAAGTATTTGCTCCCCAGCAAACCCAGACAATATTCAACAACATCATGGGAGCAGCCGATCAGGTGGAGGGTGGATTTGGCAATGCTCCCAAGTTTCCGCAAACCTATACCATTCAGTACCTCTTGCGGTATTACCATTTCACTGGCAACAAGGAAGCGTTAGACCAGGCAACGCTGAGCCTGAAAAAAATGATGAGGGGTGGTATCTATGACCAATTGGGTGGGGGATTTTGCAGGTATTCAACCGATGCCCAATGGCTGGCGCCCCATTTTGAGAAAATGACATACGACAATGCCCTGCTGCTCTTGGTTTTGGCTGAAGCATTTCAAATCACGGCAGACCAGGAGTATAAAAGGGTTGCGGTGGAAACCATTGGTTTTATGCAAAGGGAATTGCAGGCCCCCAATGGAGGATTTTACGCTGCTTTGGATGCAGACAGCGAAGGAGTAGAAGGGAAGTTTTATACCTGGAGAAAGCAGGAGTTTGAGCTTATTCTCGGGGAGGATGCCGCAGCTATGGCCGCATTCTATGGTGTGAAGGAACACGGCAACTGGGAAGAGGTGAATATCCTGCACATGCAAAAAGACGTTCAACAATGGGGCAAGGATATTGGACTTGCTGAAGAGGAGGCATTGACCTTGCTGTCTGAAACCAAGGCAAAACTGATGGCTTGCCGCAGCAAAAGGGTGAGACCGGCTACAGATGACAAGGTTATTTTGGGATGGAATGCCCTATTTAATCAAGCCCTTTCCAAGGCCGGACAAGCGTTTGGAGAAGAGGAGTGGATCGCATTAGCAGCCCAAAACATGGATTTTTTATTGAGCAGTTTTGAGGACAAAAGCAATGGTCAGCTTTTGCATACCCACAAAGCAGGCGTATCAAAGTATCCTGCATTTTTGGATGATGTTGCCTACATGATTCAGGCACTGCTGTATCTCTATGAACCAACAGGAACGCTGGATTACCTTGAAAAGGCGAGAACACTGATGCACTACGCCATCGAACATTTCAGCGATGAAGATCAACTGTTTTTCTACTATACCCCCAGTTTTCAGACAGATATCCTGGTCAGAAAAAAAGACCTTTACGACGGAGCCATCCCCAGTGGAAATTCAATCATGGCCTGGAATCTTCACCGGTTGGGCTTGCTTTTTGATCAACAGGAATGGAGGAAAAGGGCAGAAATGATGTTGGAAACGGTCAAGGATGCTGCGGTGAAATATCCCACATCCTATGGCATTTGGTCCAATTTGTTCCTGGAATACACCCAAGGCACCCATGAAATTTTTGTGCTTGGCCCCAAGGCCAAGCCAATGGGCCAGGAACTCCTGTCTGCGTATATTCCGAACAAGGTATTCATGGCGGCTGCTGAAGTTACAATGGGCTATCCCTTGATGGAAGGCCGGCTTTCAGCCCCTGATACCCGTATTTTCATCTGTCGTAACTACGCTTGCAGCCTGCCTTTGGCAAGCCTTGAAGAGGCCATGGCACTTGTCTTAACAAAAAGATAGGCATTGAAAGGCAATATGACCGGTAATTATCCGTTTTGCACGATCAAGGCCGGATGTTTCCGGCTTGTTAAAATTTAGATTATTAAGGGGTTAGGTTAAAAATTAGTACCTTTTTTTAATATATATTTGTTGATATGCTCACAAAACAAGCAATAAAAATGAAAGCCAATTTTCTGTATGTAATGGGATTGTTGTCACTCGGACTCATCATGACCGGGTGCGGAAAATCAAGCAAGTCATCCGGATCCGTTGGGGATGGTCAGTTGCGCGGCGTTTCCTTGGGAAGTAAATACATCATGCCAAAGCCTCCTGGCATGATTTATGTTCCTTCAGGCACCTTTCACATGGGTCCCTCTGATGAAGACATCAGCTATGCATTCACTGCAAGAAACAAGCAAGTATCCATCAATGGATTCTGGATGGATGCAACGGAGATCACCAATGATGAATACCGCCAGTTTGTATTCTGGGTAAGGGATTCCATCGCAGCAAGTATTTTGAACTTCAAGAAAAATGCACCTGATGGATCAAGTGCCATTGATTGGGCCAAAGTGAAAACCATCAAGTGGGCAGATCCGAAAATCCAGGAGCAATTGAGTGCATTGATTGTAACACCTGACAACAGGATCAATGGCAGAAAAGAAATTGACGCCAAGAAAATCATCTACCACTCTGAGTGGCTGGACTATAAAGAAGCAGCACAAAGAGAAAATGCAGACAAGCCAAGGTCAACATTTGTGATAAAAAAAGATACACCCATCTATCCCGATACATTGGTATGGGTCCGTGATTTTTCTTACTCATACAATGAGCCACATGCTAAAAAATATTTCGCCCATCCAGCCTATGGTGCTTATCCAGTGGTTGGTGTAAGCTGGAAGCAGGCAATTGCCTTCACAGAGTGGAGAACACATTACCTCAACTCATTCCTGGAAAAGTCAAAGCGCATGACTGAATCAGACTTCAGGCTTCCTACAGAAGCGGAGTGGGAATATGCTGCCCGTGGTGGTCGCTCACAAGTTCCTTTCCCATGGGGTGGTCCATACCTCCGCAACAAGAAAGGATGTTTGTTGGCTAATTTCAAACCAGGCCGCGGCAACTATCCAGAAGATGGTGGAATGTATACCGTAAGGGCGGATGCTTATTGGCCCAATGATTTTGGTTTATATAACATGGCAGGAAACGTAGCTGAGTGGACATCTTCCCTGTATTATGAAGGTGCGTACAATTTTCAGCATGACATGAATCCAGATATCAGGTGGAATGCAAAAGACAACGATCCTCCAAGAATGAAAAGAAAAGTGGTACGTGGTGGAAGCTGGAAGGACATTGGATTTTTCCTCCAAAACTCAACAAGGAACTATGAATACCAGGATACCACCAAGTCTTATTTGGGCTTTCGCTGTGTAATCGATCTACCTCCCATGCAGACCAAGCGCTAAACTTCTTATTCCCAAACTTACTTCAACAAAAAAACATTTTATGTCATCATCCAACTCATCCTCTACTTTCGAGAAATATGTTAACATTTTTGTAAGCGTAGGTGCTGCTGTCGTAATCTTCGGCGCCTGGGCAAAGATTCTTCATAAATCATTCGCTGATCTGATGCTTACTGTTGGTTTGTTGACAGAGGCTGTGATCTTCCTTGTTTACGCTTGGCTCGAGATGAGAAAACCAGTTACTCCTGAGGTAGCTGTTACCAGCGCTGGCGCCAATGCAACCCCAGGTGCTGATTTGCTGAAAGAAACCATCGAAAAATATTTGGACACGGATCAACTCACCAAGTTGAACGGAAATTTTTCTAAATTCAATTCAACCGTGCAGGGTATGGCTTCTATGGGTGATGTGGCCGCGGCAACATCTGAGTTTGCAGGAAAAACAAAAGAAGCAACTGCTGCCCTCACCATCATGAAAGACGCTTATGCCAATGCAGCCGGATCTGTTCAACACTTCAACACTGCGGCAGAAGGTTCAAAAGCTTTCCATGAGCAGGTACAGTCACTGACAAAGAACCTCGGTTCATTGAATAAAATGTATGAGTTGGAGTTGCAGGATTCAGGCAACCACATCAAGGCCATGAATGCATTCTACGACAACCTGATCAAGGCCAGCCAGGCCATGCAGGGTAGTGTGAATGATGCCATGAAAACACAGGAGCAGATTGCTTTGCT
>CANEWJ010000072.1 GCA_947442625.1 Chitinophagaceae bacterium | reverse complement strand
AATTGATGATATCTACGAAATTGGCATCTATTCCTTCACTGATGATGGTTTTACCGTCATTGGATAGAATCTGCCTGATGCGACTCAGTTTCATCAGAATAAGATCGATAAAACTTTCTTGGCTCATGTCTCTCCACGCTTCTCCATAATCATGGTTTTTATCCAACATCGTGTCTCTGGAAAAGTTGATATACTGATCGTAACGCTTTTCTACCTCATCTGGGTTCATTTCTTCCATTTCGCTGTCTCCAATAGCCAGTTGTATTAGCCCAATTACCCCATAATTGACGATCCCCTTGAATTCTCCAGTAATGTCATCACCAACCTTCTGGACTTTTTTCTCCTGAAGGGTTCTGACACGCATGGCTTTGATGAAGATCTGGTCAGTGATGGAAATAATCCGGAGACAGCGCCAAGACGTACCATAATCACGGGTTTTCTTGATGAATATGTCTTTGCAGGAGTTTACAGCGAGATCATATTGTGTATTGGTTGTTGCACTCATGCTTGAAATGGGATAAAAACCCGAAATGGTTCGGGTTGTATGGTAAATTAGTTCATTTTTGCAGTTCTGCTTGGCAAAAATAGCAAAGGAAACAACATGATTGAACTTAATTCAAAGGGACGCACCATAAAATCAAATAAGCCTTTGGTCATGGGGGTCCTCAACTGTACAGAGGATTCATTTTATGAGGCCAGCAGAACAGCACATTACCCTGCCATCTGCAAGAGGATCGATGATTTGATCAGCAGTGGTGTTGATATCATTGATATAGGAGGAAAAAGTACCAAGCCGGGCAGTATGGATATTGCTGCAGCTGTGGAAATTGAAAGAATCAGCGATGCCATTAAATACTTGGTTAATCAAAAAAGCAGGATCTGGAGCTCTATTGACACCACCAATGCTGAAGTTGCCCAGTATGCTATTGATAATGGCATTGATATTGTCAATGATGTCAGTGGTGGAAACATGGATCTGCAGATGATTCCGACTGTCGCAAAACTAGGGGTTCCTTTCATTTGTACCCATATGCAAGGCACCCCCACAACCATGCAGGATAATCCACAATATGATAATGTAACGGAGGATCTGGTAAGGTTTTTCAAAGAGAAAATTGAAACGTGCCAACGTGCAGGCATCAACGACATCATACTTGACCCCGGTTTTGGTTTCGGTAAAACCCTTGAACACAATTATGCCCTGGTCAGACAATTGGATAAAATTGTTGCGCTTGGCCATCCTGTTTTGGCAGGATTCTCAAGAAAATCCATGATCTATAAACTGCTGAACATCACACCGGATGAGGCACTGAATGGTACAACCGTTTTGAATACAGTGGCCTTGATGAAAGGGGCATCTTTGCTACGGGTGCATGATGCCCGGGAAGCAATTGAAACGGTAACAATCATTCAACAGTTCAAAAAAGCATAAAAAAAGGAGCACGTTTGGTGCTCCTTTTTTAGATTAATTACCAGCTGGAGGAGGAGGCACTGCACCCTGTGGTGCATTGGGCAGATCCTTCACTTCAACAACTTCGATATTGAAAATCAGGTTTTGATTGGGCTGTATGGCTGGAGGACTACCCTGTGGGCCGTAAGCCATGCTGGAAGGAATGAACATTTTTCCTTTACCACCTTTTTTGAATACGGTGATGCCCTCAAGCATTCCTTGAATAGCCCCTTCCTGTTTGGCAACAAAGAAGAAAGTATCCAACCCATGAGGAGAGAATTGTTTTGTGCTATCAATATTGGAATCAAAATATTTTCCCTCAAAACTGTAGCCATCGTATTTTACACCAACCAGTTGGCCAGAATCTGCCTGCTTGCCTGTGCCCTGCTGTTCAATTTGAACATAAACACTGTTGTTAACCTTATCAGCCTTGATGCTTTTCAATGAAAGGTACTTTTCAATGGCAGTCATTTCCTTGACTTTGTAACGATCAATTTCGGCCTTGTAATCATCAACGGCAAAATCACGAGATGCTTTGCCATCTTTGTTTTTGAACACAGACAGGATTTTGATGGTCATTTGCTGTTTGTCTCCTTTTTTCATGTAAGGAGGTACTCCATACTGTGATCCTTTTTGAAGGGTGTCAAAATACTGGTAACAAACGGCACTGTCTCCAACCTTCATTTTGGTGAGGAATTCAGAGAAATCGTGGAATCGTCCAACGCTATCCACCTGATCATAAACAGGCATGAAATCATAAGAATTCATCACAGATGAGTCTTTGTACGTGAGTTTGTACTGGAATTTTACAAAATCACCATGTTCCAGTTTTTCACCAGAACCTTGTTTGAAGATCTTGTATTCAAGTCCTGACTTGGTTTTTTCAAACCCTACATTCTTACACGCGTTGAGCATGAGAATGGATAAGGCGCTGAGCAGCAGAGTTGTTTTTTTCATTTGATTGTTGTTATTGTAAAGATGTAAATTCTTTGAGTGCTTGTTTGAATTGGATGACATTCTGCTCTAAGCTATCTATACTTCTACCACCCGATGCATTATAATGACCTCCGCCAGAGAAATATTTTCTTGCAAACGTATTGCAATCAAATGTTTCCTTGCTCCTGAATGACCATTTTCTTTCTTCATCACGATCAATCAACAAGGCGGCCATTTCAATCCCCTGGATGGACAAGGGGTAATTGACCAGGCCTTCTGTATCTCCGGTTTTTATATGAAACTTCAGGATATCTGCCTTGGGTATGCAAATTAACGCAGTATTGTGTTCATAGAATACTTCCATTCTGTTGGACAACACATGACCAATAAAGCGCAACCTGTTTTCATGAAAATTATCATAGGTATGAGAATGGATCTTGGCATGTTCAATGCCCTGGAGTTGAAGCTCCGCAACCATATAATGTACACTTGGTGTTGTAGATGCAAAACGGAAAGAACCCGTATCAGCCATTACTCCTGCATAAAGACAAGAAGCAATATCTTTATCCATCAACTCCTTTTTACCAGATAAAACAATGAAATCATAGATCATTTCAGCGGTAGAGCTTTTTTTGATGTTGCTTGCGCCAAAATCAAAACATTCGGTCTGGGGTTCCCTGTGGTGGTCTATCAGTACTTTTTTACATTCCAGGTTTGTCAAGACCTGTTCCATGTTTCTTGTTCTGCTGAAATGATTGTAATCAAGACAGAACAACCATTTTGCATTGGATAAATATTCTTGTGAATTGTTGCCCTTGGATTCAAAATCAATGACATCTGAACATCCTGGCATCCATTTGAGAAAATCGGCCCAATTCGTTGGAGAAATCACTTTGACTGGGTATCCTTGTTTCTTAAAGAAATGGTATAAACCCAAGGCAGAACCCATTGCATCCGGGTCTGGCTTCTGGTGCATTGTAATAACAATTGGGTCAGAAACTGACAATTGGTCAAAAACAGTGCTGATTTCTTTCATCTTTGATAGCAAATGTACAATCCTGAAGCTTAAAATCAATAAACCTTTTCTTGGGGCTTGGCTCAGCTTGGTTTACCTTTGTTATCCAAAAACATGACAATATGACCAACAAGACGTTTACAATGATCAAGCCTGATGCATTTGCAGCTGGCAACGCAGGTGCCATCCTTAAACACATCGAAGGTGCCGGTTTCAAAATCAAGGCAATGAAACTCTTAAAACTTACTCCAGAAAAAGCAGGAGAATTTTATGCAGTTCACAGTGAAAGGCCATTTTACGGAGAATTGGTGGATTTTATGAGCAGCGGCCCCATCGTTGCTGCTATTCTTGAAAAGGAAAATGCGGTTGCAGATTTCAGGACCCTGATAGGGGCTACCAACCCAGCCAATGCAGAAGAAGGCACCATTCGCAAGATCTATGCCAAGTCTGTTGGTGAGAATGCCGTTCATGGAAGCGATAGTGATGAGAATGCAGCCATTGAAGGAAGTTTCTTCTTTTCAGCCTTTGAAAAGATCTGATATTGCTGATATCGAATGCAAAAGGGTGACATGTTGGTCACCCTTTTTTATGGCTGCTGCTCTTCCCCCATTTCATTTTACAAGAAACTTAGAAAATTATACAATCCAGAACTTTCGAAACAAGTCCACGTTATATTCATAAATAATCATTCCCATGGCCTACCATTCCCTTGAAGCTTGCTTGCTTGATCTAGAAAAAACTGGTCAACTGGTAAGGATTAAGGAAGAAGTTGATCCCTATCTTGAAATGGCAACCCTTCACCATCGAGTATATGAAGCAGGCGGTCCGGCTCTTTTATTTGAAAATGTAAAGGGATCAAGGTTCAGGGCTGCCTCCAATATTTTTGGCACCCTGGATAGAAGTAAATTCATTTTCCGCGATAGTTTAGCACAAATGCAGATGCTGATCAACCTGAAGAATGATCCGGTTGCTGCATTAAAAACCCCCTTTCAGCACCTGGGAGCACTGTTTACTGCTTTCATCGCATTGCCACTGAAAAATCCCATCAACAAACCTGTTCTATACCAGGAAATATCCATTCAAGACATCCCTCAGATCCAACATTGGCCCATGGATGGGGGTGTTTTTGTGACATTGCCACAAGTATATACAGAAGATATTGATGCGCCTGGCATCATGAAATCCAATTTGGGTATGTACCGGATTCAATTGTCTGGCAACGATTATGTACCCAACAAAGAGATTGGGCTCCATTATCAACTGCACAGGGGAATTGGGGTTCATCAGACAAAAGCCAACAAAAAGGGAAAAGCGTTAAAAGTTAGCATATTTGTGGGAGGCCCACCCTCGCATACTGTTTCAGCAGTCATGCCGTTGCCTGAAGGCCTCAGTGAGATGACTTTTGCAGGTGCTTTGGGAAGAAGGCGATTCCGGTATACCTATAAAGATGGTCATGCAGTCAGCACGGATGCTGATTTTGTCATCACTGGTGAGGTGATGCCCGGCGAAAACAAGCCAGAGGGACCTTTTGGAGATCATTTAGGATATTACAGCCTTGCCCATCCTTTTCCTTTGATGAGAGTTCATAAGGTATATGCCAGGAAGAATGCCATTTGGCCTTTCACGGTAGTAGGCAGACCACCACAGGAGGATACCAGTTTTGGACAACTGATCCATGAAATTACAGGGTCTGCGATACCAAAGGAAATTCCAGGTGTAAAAGAGGTCCACGCGGTTGATGCCGCTGGAGTTCACCCTCTATTGCTGGCCATTGGTAGTGAAAGGTATACGCCTTATCTACCCACCAAACAACCAGCTGAGTTGTTGACCATCGCCAATCATATCTTGGGTACAGGTCAGCTCAGTCTAGCAAAATTTCTGTTCATCACAGCAGATGAGCTTAACAAACTGACCACGCACAATGAAGCAATTTTCTTGCAATATATTTTGGAACGTTTGCATACAGACCGTGATGTTCATTTTCATACGAATACAACCATGGATACCCTGGATTATTCTGGAACGGGTTTGAACACAGGCAGCAAAGTGGTTTTTGCCGCATATGGTCATCCCATCAGAACCCTGGCCGGTGAATTACCGGAAGCATTGAAAGAAATCAGTGCTTGGGCTGATTGCAGGATGATCATGCCGGGTGTTGCAGCCTTTCAAACCAAGCCATATGTTGATGAGCAGACAACCCTTGAAGAAGTGAAGCGAATCAATGAAATCTTAACACAGAAAACAGGTCCATCGTTTGGTGTTCCTCTTTTGATTTGGTGTGATGATGCCAGTTTTACTGCGCAAAGCATTAAAAACTTTCTTTGGATTGCTTTCACCAGAACGAACCCATCACATGATATATATGGCATTGATGAATTTTATGCGCACAAGCATTGGGGTTCTGTTGGTCCAATCATCCTTGATGCACGCATCAAACCTCATCATGCCCCTGCAGTTGTTTTAGATCCTGTAATGATTAAAAAAACAGATAGATTTTTTGATGCAGGAGGATGCTTAGCAGGTATAATTTGACAATTTTTCTTAGCTTTGCACCCCGTTCGGGACGTAGCGCAGCCCGGTAGCGCGCTTGCATGGGGTGCAAGAGGTCGCTAGTTCGAATCTAGTCGTCCCGACAAAAAGAGTCTTGGTTTCCAAGGCTCTTTTTTTTGCAAGAATTGCATCTTTTCTAATATTGGTCAAAAGGGTTATCTTCGCTTAATTCTCATTTTATGACGATTCTCGTCCGAAAAGCCTTGGTTAAAGATATCCATTCTTCTCACCACAACAAGAGGATGGATCTTTTGCTCTCTGATGGATTCATAACAGAAATTGCTGAACATATCGAAACAGTTGCTGATACAGTAATTGAAATTCCTGGTATTGTTGTTTCTCCAGGTTGGGTAGATTTGTTTGTAAAGGGTACTGATCCTGGTTTTGAATTTAAAGATGACCTTGATACTGTTGCTGCATCTGCTGCAAAAGGTGGATTCACACATGTGTTCCTTACACCCAATACTCAGCCGGTTACCCAAAACAAAACGGGTGTTCAGTATATTAAAAATCATCATGCATCAGAACCAGTAGCGCTCCATCCGATCGGGGCGGTTACCAAAAATACTGATGGCAAGGAGCTCACAGAGATGTTTGAAATGAGGCAAACGGGTGCAATTGCATTTGGGGATGGCACCAAAAGCATTCAATCTGCCGGTCTGCTCATCAAAGCGCTCCAATATGTTAATGCATTTGATGGAATCATAATTCAATTGCCCGATGATCATTCCGTTGCTCCACATGGACTGATGAACGAAGGCATCGTTTCCACCCAGGTTGGGCTTCCAGGAAAACCAGCCCTGGCAGAAGAAATCATGGTAGCCAGAGACATTGAACTCTTGCGGTACACCAACTCCAAGTTGCACCTGACTGGGATCAGTTTGTCTACTTCTGTCGAGATGATCAGAAACGCAAAAAAAGAAGGCCTAAATATTACCTGTTCTACCACTCCCTATCATCTTGTTTTCACAGATACGTCTTTGCTGAATGGGTATGACACCAACCTCAAAGTGAATCCACCCCTTCGCACAGAGAAAGACCGTCAAGCACTTCTTGCTGCTGTCAATGATGGAACCATCGATTGCATAACAACGCACCATACCGCGCAGAACAAAGATGCCAAGATTTGTGAATTTGAATATGCAGGATCCGGCATGCTTGGCTTAGAGTCTGCTTTCGGCATTCTAGTAATGGCTGGCCTTGAGATAGATGAAATCCTAGCATTGATTTGTTTCAATCCAAGAAAAATTTTCTCCCTCGAATCTTCCATTTCCATTGGGTCTAAGGCTGATCTCACCTTGTTCAATGGCCAAACCGAATGGATTTTCAATAGTACTGACATCAAGTCCAAGTCTTCCAATTCACCGTTTATCGGTACTTTGCTTAAGGGAGAAGTTGTTGCAACAATAATGAACACTACAATCAATTTAAACCAAACACATGAATAATAAAACATCCCATCTTCTTGCTGGTGGCGTTACCGGAGGCGTTCTTGTATTGATTAATGTAATTTTTATCGTATTTGACCTTACTGGAAACACAAAGGTTTCATGGATTGGATCGGTTATCAACATTGGGTTGTTGGTCTATTTTATCCTTGAATTTGGAAAACAGCAAGACCATACCAAATCTTTTGGAGAATTGTTCAGCTATGGGTTTAAGGCAACTGCCTTTACAACCATCATTTTGACTGCTTTTATGGTTATTTACTCATTTGCATTTCCCAATGCTGCTGATAAGGCCATGGAAATAGCAAGAGAACAAATGTCAAATCAACCCAACATGTCAGAGGAAACGATTGATTCGGCGATTGAAATGACCAGGAAATTTTATTTTCCTATATTGATAGGTGGAACCATTTTTGGTACCATGTTGGTTGGTGCCATTGGCGCCTTGATTGGAGCTGCAGTAACCAAGAAGAATCCTTCTCATCCATTCCAAAACCAATAAATGAACATTTCTGTCATCATACCCCTTAAAGATGAAGCAGATTCGCTTCCAGAGTTGACCGACTGGATCAGGAAGGTAATGGAGGCCAATGCCTATTCGTATGAAGTGATTTTGGTAGATGATGGCAGTACTGATCAATCCTGGGAAGTCATCTCTTCAATCCATCAGAACGACGATCGGTTTAAAGGAATCAAATTCAAACGCAATTATGGCAAATCTGCTGCCTTAAACGTTGCTTTTAAAGAGGCCAAAGGAGATGTGGTTATCACAATGGATGCTGACCTGCAGGATAGCCCCGATGAAATCCCTTCCTTGTATCGCAAGGTGATGCACGAAAATTTCGACCTTGTGAGTGGTTGGAAAAAAAAGCGTTTTGACAATGTATTGACAAAGAATATACCATCAAAATTCTTTAATGCAGTCACCCGAAAAATGTCTGGTATACATTTAAATGATTTCAATTGTGGATTGAAAGCCTACAAAAATGAAGTCATCAAAAATATTGATGTGTATGGTGAAATGCACCGGTACATTCCTGTACTTGCCAAATGGGCAGGCTACAGCAAGATTGGAGAAAAGGAAGTAGAACACAGGGCAAGAAAGTATGGTGTTTCCAAATTTGGCTGGGAAAGGTTTATCAATGGGTTCTTGGACCTGACCACCATCATGTTCATTGGAAAATTCGGAATAAAGCCCATGCAATTCTTTGGACTCCTGGGAACTGCATCTTTCATGATTGGATTCCTGATCAGCCTTTACCTGATCATTTCAAAAATCATCAACCTTGATTTTACGATCACCAACAGGCCCAGTTTTTATATTGCACTCACCATTATGATGATTGGAACACAATTGTTCTTGGCTGGCTTTATCGGTGAACTGGTTTCAAGAAACGCATCAGACCGGAACAGCTATAATATTGATTCCACCAAGGGTATTTGATTTAAACCAGTTCTATGTCCGATAAGCCAACCATCGTTTTCCTCGGACCCTCCTACCCTTATAGAGGTGGGATTGCTTCTTTTACTGAACGCTTGGCCCGTGAATTTCAATCTTCAGGATTCAATTGTTTGCTTTATACATTTTCCTTGCAGTATCCCTCTTTTCTTTTTCCAGGCAAAACCCAATACTCTAAAGAGACAAGACCAGAAGACCTTAAGATCAAGGAAGCCATCAATACCATCAATCCCCTGAATTGGTTTAGGGTTGGGAAGGAACTGAAGCGATTGGCACCAGAATTTATCATTGTAAGGTATTGGCTTCCCTTCATGGCTCCCGCTTTTGGCACAATACTAAGGATCGTAGGGCAAAACAATTATACAAGAGTGATTTGCATCGCAGACAACATCATCCCCCATGAAAAAAGAATAGGAGACAAAATACTCACATCCTATTTCAACCATGCTGTTGACGGATACATCACAATGAGCGCACAGGTTAAGCATGATATTGCCACACTTGGAATTAACAAGCCGGTTGAATTGCTACATCATCCCCTGTTTGATCATTTTGGAGGTCCAGTTGAGCGCATGATCGCCAGAAAGGAATTGGGCATTGAACAACAAGGAGGATTGATGTTGTTTTTTGGCTTTATCCGGCAGTACAAGGGATTGGATTTGTTGTTGGAAGCAATGGCTGATCCTAGAATCAAAGAAAGTGGATACAAGTTGGTCATTGCCGGAGAGTTTTATGAAGATCCAGTGAAATACACAAGTATTATTAAGTCATATCATCTGGAGGATCAGGTAATTTTATTCAACGAATTCATCCCCGAAAATAAGATTCGCTATTTCTTTAGCGCCGCTGATGTGTTGGTGCAACCCTATCGGCATGCAACACAAAGTGGTGTAACACCACTGTCTATGCATTTTGAATTGCCCATGATTGTAACTGATGCTGGTGGCCTGAAAGAAATGGTGATTGATAAGGTTAGTGGGCTTATTGTGCAAAAGGATTCAACATCTATTGCCAATGGTATTCTTGAATATTTCATGAAAGGAAAGGCTTTTTTCATTCCCGCTTTGGTACAACAAAAGAAATCTTACTCCTGGTCTGTGATGGCAGATGGAATCCTGGCCTTTTGGAACAAGCTGAAGAGCGAAAAGAATGCTAAATAAACGGCTAAGCCCATATATTCCGTTCAATTTATCCGAATTTTGAACCATAAATATTTACTGTGAACAAACGTTCTCTCCTGCTGATCATTTTTACTATCTGTTTGAGCACGATCATGGCTCAATCATTGATCAAAAAAGAGATTGATAACATGCTTATTCAACAGCAAGACAGCCTTGCCAGTTATGGGCAACAAATGGTTGCTTCTACTGATGCTGCCACAAGGTTTCGTTCAGATAGTTTTTTTACCAGAATACTGGTAAGAGCACTCAAAACGCCCCATTCGTTTCAATTTCCTTTTGATTCACTGACGACCATTTCAAGGGTGTACTCACCAGACAGTGCTTTCAGGATATTTACCTGGCAGGTCAGCCGGGATGAAGATTTACACAGAAGACATGGTGCCATTCAAATGAAAACCAATGATGGAAGTTTAAAGCTATTTCCATTGATTGATCGAAGTTTTCTGATCAACGCCCAAAAGGATACAGTTACCAATCATGAATGGTGGATTGGCGCTATCTATTACAAGATCCTGATGCATGAATTCAACAAGAAAAAATACTACACCCTGTTGGGTTATGATGAAAATTCAATCAGAAGCACGAAGAAAAGGATTGAAGTACTGCATTTTAACCAAAATGGCCAACCCATTTTCGGTGGCTCATTTTTTAGCTTTGCGCAGGATACCGTAAGAAAACAAGATCAATCCAGGTTTTGGATTGAATACAAGAAAAATGGTAACGGCAGATTACTCTACGATGAAGAAATGGGAATGATCATGTATGATCATCTCATCTCAGAGACGAATGAGTCCGCCAAAAAGTTCACCTATGTTCCTGATGGGGATTATGAGGCCTTCAAATGGGTCAATGGTAAATGGTTACACGTAGAGAAAGTATTTACCTTCAAACTATTGGATGGTCAGGCTCCAGTAGAAAAGCCACTGAATGAAAGCAAATTGAAACCGGTCAAAAAGGGTTAATCATCCAGTTTCAATACTGCAAGAAATGCTTCTTGAGGTACTTCAACATTTCCTATTTGGCGCATCCTCTTCTTTCCTTCCTTCTGTTTTTCAAGCAATTTCCTTTTACGGCTGATGTCACCACCATAACATTTGGCAGTTACATCCTTTCTCATGGCGGAAATGTTTTCCCGGGCAACTACTTTAGCACCAATAGCCGCCTGAATGGCAATCTGGAATTGCTGACGTGGCAACAACTCTTTCAACTTTTCACAAAGTTTTCTTCCAAACTCCTGGGCGCGGCTGCGGTGAATCAATGCAGAGAGGGCATCCACTTTTTCACCATTTAACAGGATATCCATCTTCACAATATCACTTTCCCTGTATTCGATCGGCACATAATCAAATGAGGCATATCCCCTGGTCTGGCTTTTCAGCTTATCATAAAAATCAAATACAATTTCGGTAAGGGGCATTTCAAATATCAACTCAACACGGGTCTGCGTGAGGTAGCTCTGGTTGATCAACATACCACGTTTGCCAAGGCAAAGGGTCATGATATTACCGATATAATCTGGCTTGGTGATGATTTGGGCTTTGATGAAGGGTTCATCAATATTGTTCATCTGCGTAGGATCAGGCATTTCACTGGGGTTGTTTACCCGAATGATGTCACCTTTTGTACTGTAGGCAATGAAGCTTACGTTCGGAACCGTGGTAATTACCGTTTGGTTAAATTCCCTTTCCAAACGCTCCTGAATGATTTCCATGTGCAGCAGTCCAAGGAAACCACAGCGGAAACCAAACCCGAGTGCCTGTGAGGTTTCAAGCTCATAGGTCAATGATGCATCATTCAATTGCAACTTGTCCATGCATTCCCTGAGTTCCTCAAAATCTTCCGTAAGTACTGGGTAGATTCCTGCAAAAACCATTGGCTTAACTTCGGAAAAACCCTTGATCATCGGGGCAGGATTGATGGCATTGACAATGGTGTCACCAACCTTTACTTCCTTTGCATT
>CANEWJ010000071.1 GCA_947442625.1 Chitinophagaceae bacterium | reverse complement strand
CATTAACTTGTAGCAGTTTTTCAGCAACTGTTTTTTCGTTTGTCATACCGCAAAATTGAAGCAAGCTCATCATAAAAGAAAATTAAGTTATGTACATCATTGTTCACGAACCATCAGGCCTGGCCATTTTCACAAAAGAGGATGAATGGCAGTCATTTTTATCAGACAAATTGATCATTGAAGCTGGCGGGGGGATGGTTTTCAACCCAAAAGGTGAATTGTTGATGATGTTGAGGCGTGGCCAATGGGATATGCCCAAAGGAAAGCTGGATGAGGGAGAAACCATGGAAGCCTGTGCCCTTAGAGAAGTGGAAGAAGAGACGGGCATTTCCAACTTGAGGCTTTGCGGGAAATTGCATACAACCTACCATACCTATCCTTTCCAGGGTAAAACGGTACTAAAGCCCTCACATTGGTACAAAATGGAATATGTGGGAGTAGAAGATTTGGTGCCACAAACAGAAGAAGACATCACTGAATTGAGGTGGGTAGACAAGGTTGAAGCTGCCGAATTGTCACAAAATGCTTTTCCTTCCATCAGGGAAATGATTAAAAAATATTACCTGTAGTATGGTAAAGATTCAGTTCTATCTGTGTTGTAGAATTGATGTAGAAACCACTTCTGGTAAAAACAGGGAGGCATCTCCCCCATTTCGGATGATGTCTCTCACAATGGTTGAGGCAATGGAAGTGTATTTTGGTTCACAGGTTAGGAAGAAAGTTTCTATATGAGGATCCAAGGTTCTATTGGCATCAGCAATGGTCTTTTCGTATTCAAAATCACTCACATAGCGAATCCCCCTGAGAATATATTGGGCATCGACTTCTTTACAAAAATTTACGGTTAGGCCCTCGTAAACGGCGGCAGAAACCTTGTCCTCGTCTTTAAAGATATCTTCTATCCATGATTGCCTTTGCTCAGGACTATACATGGGAGCCTTCCCCACATTCTTACCCACGGCAACAATGATTTTATCGAACAAGGGCAAAGCTCTCTTGATCACATCCACATGTCCCAGTGTGATGGGATCGAATGTGCCAGGAAAAAGACAAATTTTTTGCATGAATTTCTTTTAAGATGTTGATTCTTTTCTTCCTGACAAAAGATACAATACTGCCATGCGAACGGCTACGCCATTTTCAACCTGATCCAGTATGATAGACTGCTTGCTATCGGCCACATCTGAATCAAGTTCCACTCCCCTGTTGATGGGTCCTGGGTGCATGATCAGCACTTCTTTTTGAAGGGAATCAAGCAATGGCCTGGTGATGCCATAGGCTTGGTTGTATTCACGCAGTGAAGAGAACAGCACCTGGTTCTGGCGTTCCAGTTGTATTCTCAACACATTAGCAACATCACACCATTCCAAAGCCTCTTTGACGTTGTAGGTAACATTTACACCAAACGCATCCCTGATGTGCTTGGGAATCAAAGTAGGCGGACCCGCAAGGGTTACCTCTGCCCCCATTTTGGTCAGCAGGTAGATATTGCTCAAAGCCACCCTGGAATGCATGATGTCTCCAATGATGGCAATTTTCTTTCCTTTCAACGCTCCCAACCTTTCGGTGATGGACAACGCATCCAGCAATGCCTGGGTAGGATGTTCGTTGATGCCATCCCCAGCATTGACAATGGCAGCCGGAATGTGCTTCGCAAGAAAATGAGGAGCACCTGTTGCACTGTGGCGCATCACCACCATATCCACTTTCATGGACAATATGTTGTTGACTGTATCCAACAAGGTTTCACCTTTGGAAACAGAAGACCCACTTGCAGCAAAGTTGATGGTGTCTGCACTCAACCTTTTTTCTGCCAACTCAAAAGAAATCCTTGTTCTTGTTGAGTTTTCATAAAAAAGATTGACAATGGTGATGTCTCGAAGAGAGGGAACTTTTTTGATGGGCCTTTGAAGTACTTCCTTGAATTGACGGGCTGTGTCTAGAATAAGCTGGATATCTCCCGGAAGGAGGTCTCTAATGCCGAGCAAGTGTTTTGAGCTTAGTTGCATTAGGGAGCAAATTTATGGTATACAGTTATAATTTTCCGACAAATTTTTGCGGGGCATCAAATGCTATCATATAAAATCACCTTTTTTTCATCTCCCCACATCACCTTCACTTTCTGTGTTACTATGGAATCAATCGACTTTCCAACATAATCAGGCTGTATAGGGAGTTCCCTGCTGAACTTACGGTCAACCAATATACACAATTCTACTTTCTGTGCGCGTCCGTTGTCGAGCAAGGCATCCATTGCCGCCCTGATGGTGCGACCTGTATACAGTACGTCATCAATCAGAATAACTTTTTTTCCTTCAATGGAAAAAGGAAGATCCGTTATACTGGGAATATGAATTTGCCCCCTGAAATCATCCCTATAAAAAGTAATGTCCAATTTACCGTAATGAATGCTGACTTCCGGATGTATGGTTTGGATATACTGTGTGATAAAATCACTGATTGCAATACCCCTTGGCTGAATTCCAATGATACAAGTATCCGTAAATGGATAATGGTTTTCAATCAACTCATGGGCCAACCTTTTTAAGGTCAGTTTGAGTTGATCTTCTTCCATGATGGTATTGACTCCTTTCATTGTTCAGTTGACTTAATGTTAAAATAAAGATTCAGTGCTTTGGGTTATTCTGGCTGCATAAAGGGGTATCTGTAATCCTTGGGAGGGTCAAACGTTTCCTTGACAGTTCTTACACTCAACCAACGGTAAAGATTGATGGAAAATCCTGCTTTATCATTAGTACCAGAACCCCTTGCACCACCAAATGGCTGTTGTCCAACAACAGCACCCGTGGGTTTATCATTGATGTAGAAATTACCGGCGGCATTTCTCAATGTCTTTGTTGCTTCAACGATCGCAGCCCTGTCTTGGGAGATGATGGAACCCGTAAGGGCATACGGTGAGGTCTGGTCCAGCAATTCAAGTGTTTCACTGAACTTGCCTTCGGGGTATACATACATGGTGAGTACAGGTCCGAAAATTTCCTCGCACATGGTCACATATTTCGGGTCGGTCGTTTCAATCACGGTTGGCTCGATAAAATAACCAATCGATTTATCGCAGTTACCGCCTGCAATCACTTTAACCTTAGATGATCTTTTTGCCTTGTCGATATAGGACTTTATTTTGTTGAAAGACTTGTCGTCGATGACTGCAGTGATAAAATTGCTGAAGTCCTCAACAGAACCCATTGTAAAACTTTTGATGCCTGCAATCAATCTTTTTCTAACAGCAGATGCAAGATTGGAAGGGATATAAGCCCTTGAGGCAGCAGAACATTTTTGTCCTTGGAACTCAAATGCACCCCTGAGCAAGGCTGTTGCCACAACATCAGGATCTGCAGAAGGATGCACCATCACAAAATCCTTGCCACCGGTCTCCCCTACGATCCTTGGGTAAGAACGGTATCTGGAAATGTTTTCACCAATGGTCTTCCACATCTGGTTGAAAACCCCTGTTGAACCTGTAAAATGAACCCCAGCAAATTCAGGATGACTGAAACAAACACTACCCAACGTAGGTCCATCAACATAAATGAGGTTGATGACACCATCTGGCAGGCCAGCTTCTTTCATGATCCGCATGAACATTTGCGCAGAGTATACCTGTGTGTTGGCGCATTTCCAAACAACCGTGTTTCCACAAAGTGCTGCTGAGGCTGGAAGATTTCCACCGATGGCAGTGAAATTGAATGGGCTGATGGCCAAAACAAACCCTTCCAGTGGACGGTATTCAAGTCTGTTGTGAATACCCGGTGCACTTACGGGTTGTTGTTGATATATTTCTCCAAGAAAATGAACATTGAACCTCAAGAAATCAATCAGTTCACATGCGCTGTCAATTTCGGCCTGAAAAACATTTTTGCTCTGCCCCAACATGGTGGTGGCATTCATGTATGGCCTGTAACGTGTTGCGATCAGGTCAGCTGCCTTCAAAAATATCGCAGCCCTGCTTTCCCATGGCATGGCTTCCCAGTCATTTTTTGCAGCCAAAGCTGCATCAATGGCCATTTTTACATGTTTGGCTTCACCTGCATGAAAATATCCCAACACATGTTTGCGTTCGTGTGGTGGACGCATGGCCACTTTATTGTTGGTCCTGATTTCTCTGGAACCAATGTACATGGGAACATCTATACTGGTAGATTTCAGCTCATTGATGACCTCTTTAAGCCTGTTGCGTTCTGTTGAACCTGGAACATACGTTAAAATGGGCTCATTGGCAGGAATTGGCAAACTATAATGACCGTTGTTCATTTATGGTGATTTTAAGTTGAAACATTTTCTTTTTCCATCATGAGGTAGGCCTTGATGAAACCATCAAGGTCACCGTCCATTACTGGTTGGATATTGCCCACCTCATGGTCAGTCCTGTGGTCTTTGATCATCTTGTAGGGATGGAAAACATAGCTGCGGATTTGGCTTCCCCACTCAATTTTTTTCTTGGAGGCGTTGTTGGCATTTTTGAGTTCTTCTCTCCTTCTCATTTCCTCTTCGTACAATTTGCTTTTGAGCATCTTGAGGGCTTTTTCCCTGTTCTCTCCCTGGGTCCTCGCCTGTTGACATTCAACAATGATGCCACTGGGGGTATGCTTAAGCCTAACGGCGGTTTCTACCTTGTTTACGTTCTGTCCACCCTTTCCACCGGAGCGGTAAAATTCCCATACCAAATCAGCAGGATTGACTTCGATTTCAATGGAATCATCTACCAGTGGATATACGTAAACAGAAGCAAAAGAAGTATGCCGCCTTGCATTGCTATCAAAAGGAGAAATCCTAACAAGCCTGTGAACGCCATTTTCAGCCTTCAGAAAACCATAAGCAAATGGACCTTCGAATTGTAAAACAGCTGATTTTATACCTGCACCATCTCCATCCTGCCAATCCAATTCTGTAACGGTCCAACCTTGTTTTTCTCCATACATTCTGTACATCCGAACAAGCATCTCGGCCCAGTCCTGGCTTTCTGTTCCACCGGCACCACTGTTGACCTGAAGCACAGCAGGAAGTTCATCTTCTGGTTGGTTGAGGGTGCTCTTGAACTCGGCTTCATCCAAAGCCGCAATAGCCTTATCGTTGGCCAACTTTACTTCCTCTTCGGAACATTCGCCCTCTTTCCAGAATTCAAACAATACCACGAGATCTTCTACAGCTGCATCCGTTGAAGTGTAGAGATTGAGCCAGTATTCATTCAGCTTAATGGTTTTGAGTATTTCCGTAGCACGCTTGTTATCGTCCCAGAATCCGGGAGATTGTGACTTTAGCTTGTCCTCATTTATTTTATATCGTCGGTTTTCGACGTCAAAGAAACCTCCTCAAGACGGATAGGCGGTCTCTCATACTCTTTATTTGTTCAATGGTCATACAGTGTAAAATTAAGTCAATTCATTGAATGCCAATTCAAAATAAAATTATTTAGAACCATCAGGGATAAATTTTGTTGAAGCGATATGATTCAGGCATATAATTTTTTATACTCATGGCAACTTTTCCCAGAAAAAGGTATTTATGAAAAAGGGGAAAGACCAAAATCCGGCATCTATAAGTTGAGTGCCTCCGAAGAGCGAAACAACCTCAGTGTTGAGATGAATTGGGTTACACTGGAAAATCAGGCATTTTCATCTGATTATGTACTGGAAGCAGATGGAGATTTTCATCCCTTGGCAGACCAGGCAATAGCGGAAAAAGCCAAAGTACAGTTCATTGACAGCATCAGTTTTGAGATCTTGTTGTTGATCTCAGGAGAAAAGACTCTACGGATTTTTCATGAAATCCAACCCAATGGTTATTTAAAAGTCACTGAGCAAAGCACAAACGAAGAAGGAAATGCCTATCAGAACATCTCCTATTACCACAAGCAAATGAGTGTGCTCCCCTATTCAACATCTGTTTCCGGTGCAGTGATCAGGCCCACTGAGGAAGGTATGATCAGGCACAAATCCCTGACGGCAATGGAGGAACAAACCAACATGCAGCTGACCCAAATCAGGCAGCAGATTGAATTGCTAGCCCTTCAAGCCCAAGAAATACAAAGAAGAAAAGAGTTATCAGTATTGATCTATAGCGCAAAATTGAATTTCACTCCAGTGATAGGACAACAGTATTACCTCTACGAGAAAAAAGATGGAAGCCATTTTCTTTCTCTTGTCAGCCCCAGAGAATGGGGACCTTCCGGACCATTCAAAAAATGTGCCGCAGCGGTTAAATTGCTGGCAGACCATACCTGGATGGAATTGGTATAAAAAAAGGGGATCTTATGGATCCCCTTTTTGTTGGTCGATATTCATTACTTAACCTCCTCAAATTCTGCATCAGTAACATTATCTGCAGCTGCTTTGGCTCCACCCGCTTCCTGTCCGTTGGCCTGAGGACCTGATTGTTCTGCGCCTTGTGTAGCATTGTACATGTCCTGACTGGCTGCCATCCATGCATCATTCAGTTCCTTGGTTGCCGCTTCAATTGCATCAACATCCTGCAACTTATGCACTTCTTTGAGTTTAGAAAGGGCTGATTCGATGACTGCTTTTTTCTCTGCAGGAATCTTTTCACCAAACTCTTTCATTTGTTTTTCTGTTTGGAAAATAAGGGCATCAGCAGCATTGATTTTCTCAATTTTTTCACGGGCTTCCTTATCGGTTGCCTCGTTTGCTTTTGCTTCGGCCTTCATTTTTTCAATCTCCTCTTTGGTCAATCCACTTCCAGCTTCAATGCGAATCTTCTGTTCCTTTCCAGTGCCTTTGTCTTTTGCACTAACATTGATCAGACCATTGGCATCGATATCAAATGTGACTTCAATTTGAGGTACACCCCTTGGTGCAGGAGGAATATTATCGAGGTTGAAAATACCAAGGGTCTTGTTCTGGTTGGCCATTGGCCTTTCTCCCTGAATAACATGGATCTGCACACCAGGTTGGTTATCTGCAGCAGTAGAGAAGCTTTCTGACTTTTTGGTGGGAATGGTGGTGTTGGAAGGAATCAAAACAGTCATCACTCCTCCAAGGGTTTCAATTCCCAAGCTCAATGGAGTTACATCAAGCAACAGCACATCCTTTACTTCACCTGTAAGAACAGCACCTTGTACGCCTGCACCGATGGCCACAGCTTCATCTGGGTTAACGCTCTTGTTGGGTTTTTTACCAAAAAACTTTTCAACAATCTCCTGAACCTTTGGAATCCTGGTAGATCCACCAACAAGGATAACTTCATCAATTTCACTCACATTCATGCCAGCATCTTTCAATGCCTGTTCGCAAGGCTTCAAACAGCGCTCAAACAGTTTATCGGCAAGTTGCTCAAACTTGGCCCTGGTCAGTTTTTTAACCAAGTGCTTGGGTACGCCATCAATGGCGGTAACATAAGGGAGATTGATTTCGGTTTCAGATGAACCCGAAAGTTCAACTTTTGCCTTTTCAGAAGCTTCTTTCAAACGCTGAAGGGCCATTGGATCCTTTCTCAGGTCAATATTTTCTTCCTTTTGGAATTCTTCGGCCAACCAGTCCATGATTAATTTATCGAAATCATCCCCACCAAGATGGGTATCACCATTCGTAGATTTCACTTCAAAAACACCATCGCCCAATTCAAGGACGGAAACGTCAAATGTTCCTCCACCCAGGTCAAAAACGGCAATCTTGCTGTCCACATTCTTTTTATCAAGGCCATAAGCCAACGCTGCAGCAGTAGGTTCGTTGATGATTCTTCTGATGTTCAACCCTGCAATTTCACCGGCTTCTTTGGTGGCCTGGCGTTGAGCGTCGTTGAAGTAAGCAGGGACAGTAACAACTGCTTCATTTACCTCATGCCCAAGATAATCTTCGGCCACTTTCTTCATTTTCTGCAGGACCATGGCACTGATTTCCTGTGGTGTGTAAAGACGACCATCAATATCAATCCTCACGGTATTGTTGTCGCCCTTGGCTACATTATAACTCCAATGTTTTATTTCTTCTGTCACTTCGTCAAAACGACGTCCCATGAACCGCTTCACACTCGAAATGGTGTTGATGGGGTTTGTAATGGCCTGACGTTTTGCGGGATCTCCTACTTTGCGTTCGCCATTCTTGAGGAATGCCACAACACTGGGGGTAGTTCTTCTTCCTTCATCGTTGGCGATAACAACTGGTTCGTTACCTTCCATTACGGAAACGCAACTGTTGGTCGTTCCTAGGTCAATTCCAATGATTTTTGCCATATTTAAGATTTTAGATAATCGTAATGTGCAAGAGATATGCCGTTCATGAAATCAGGAAATCTTGTCAGTTTTGACTTCAAAAGCATGACAAACAGATCATTATAGCTGTTTTTATCGATCAAAATGGCATAAAAAAAGAAAAATATGATCGCAATCAGCTTTTTTGGAGGATATGGCTGATGATCAAATCGGCATGGTTGCGTGAGTTTTCGATGAACCATTTGTTGGTTTTGAGGCCCCCACAAATCACACCAGCCAGGTAAACTCCTTCAATATTGGTCATCATGGTGACTGGATCGTGCACAGGAGTTTGATAAAGGTCAGTACCTGCAGCAATGCCAATGGATGCTAAAAAATCAAAATCAGGGAGATAGCCTGTCATGGCAAGTACAAAATCATTGGAAATCGTTTCAATGCCATCGGGTGTTGATATGTCTACCTCAGTTTCCCTGATGGCAGCAATCGAGGCATTGTAATAGGCTTTGATCGAGCCTTCACTGATCCTGTTTTCTATGTCTGGCCGGATCCAGTACTTCACAGACTCCCTGATTTGCTCATCCCGAATGACCATGGTCACTTCAGCACCCTTTCTCCATGTTTCCATGGCAACATCCACTGCAGAATTGGCAGCTCCCACCACCACAATTTTCTGACCAAAATAAATATGCGGTTCCTTGAAATAGTGGTGCACCTTGGGCAGGTCTTCCCCCGGAACATGCATGAGGTTGGGAATATCATAAAAGCCTGACGCTATGATGATGTTTTTGGCTTGGTAAAGGGATTTGGATGTTTGTACTGAAAAAATATCGGATGATGGTGTAACGGATTCTACTCCTTCATACAAAGCCAGCTTTAGCTTCCAGTGCATAGAAACCCTTCGGTAGTATTCCAGCGCTTCTGATCTGGTGGGTTTGGGGTTGTGTGAAATGAAGGGAACATTACCAATTTCCAGCTTATCAGCAGTTGAAAAAAAGGTCATGTTGAGTGGATAGTTGTAAAGGGAATTGACAAGGGGGCCTTTATCAACAATCAAATAAGATAAACCATTTTGTGTACAGGAAATACCACAGGCCAACCCGATAGGGCCCGCACCAATGATCAAGACATCAAGGATTGGTGCAGCATTCATCATGACGAAGCTTTGGTTGATTTGAAACTGAAATGCCTTTGGGAGACATAGCTGAATGCAATGACAAAAAAAGTGGTTATAATCTTTGAAACAGTGGGATAAAGGTGAACATGTTCCACCAAAAGTTTGAGGAAAAAATAATTCAGGCACAAGCTAACACTTACCGTTATCAGGTACCTGAAAAACTGTACCCTCCCCCGCAAGGGAGATGCCGTAAAAACAATGAAACGCATCAACAAAAATCCTGTGGGGAAACTCACCAAAAATGCCATGAGAAAAGCAGCAATATGCGGACTGATCAAAATGAATGAGAGATCCAGGCTTTGTTTATCAAGGATAAAATTGTAGCTCAGGAAAAAAAGGAATATATCAAACACGGTATTCACGCCACCGCAGGCGGCATACCGGAAGGTGGTCGGGTCAAAAAACCTTCTAAAAAGGGGATAAAAAAAGTCAAGTGTGTTATCAATCAATGTTTTCAAAAAAAACGATTAAATGGGTTAAAATGTACACATGTAGGTTGTATGTTTTTTTGCATAGGTAGCCCCTACTGCTTCGTGCAAAGCAAGCATTTTTGCATTAAAATCTCCTACCCATGACAATTCAAGCTCTTCATAATGCTTCAAGGGCCGGGTATATTCCTGCAGCTTCATGAAAAGACAGGATTCAAGCCCCATGTTGCGGTATTGTTCTTTTGTACCCATGATAACGGCGCGCATTCTCTTGTGTTTGACGGTAAACTTATTCCAAAGGAATTTTAATTTACCGATCAAATCCAAACGGCCATTGAGTCCTTTGATGAGCTCATTGGTGTCAGGAAGAATCATGACAAAGGCAACTGGTTCATCCTTGGACGTATAGGCAAACCAAATGAGATTGGGATCCATCACGGGTTTGATCTTGTTGATGGTTTCCTCAATGGTTGCGTCTGTTACGGTAGTAAAATTTTCAAAGTCTTTCCAAGCATCGTTGTATATCTCTTTGAAATCTCTTGAAAAGCGCGGAATGTCTGCAGTATCCAGGTGACGAAAAATATAGCCATTTCTTTTGGCCACCCAGCTTGAAATTTTTGCTACTTTTTCAGGCAATCCTTTTCGAACGTCAATTCGGTTGGAGATTTGCTCGTATTTGACGGTGAAGCCATAAGATTCAAACAAGGCTTTGTAATAAGGAGGATTATAGTTCATCCCATAAAAAGGACTGGTAAACCCGTCAACAAGAAGCCCCCACCACATGTCATTTTCGCCAAAGTTGATAGGCCCATTCATGGCCTTCATCCCATGAGATTCCAACCAAGTTCTTGCCTGATCAAATAGCATGTTGGCTGCATGTTGATCATCAATACATTCAAAAAAACCACATCCGCCAGTGGGTTGTTCTTCGTTGTAAGCTTTTTTATCATTGATGAAGGCGGCAATTCTTCCAATCGGATGGTTGTTTTCATCAACCAATATCCACCTGTTGCACTTGCCAAAGCTGAAAAAATTATTTTTTTGGGCATCAAAAACGGACTCGATGTCATTCAACAAGGGACATACCCACTGAGAATCATTCCCATAAATGGTGAATGGAAGTTCAAGGAATTGTCGAACAACATGCTTGTCAGCTACTTCAATTGTTTGCATTGCTACTTGTGAAATGCAAAATTACCAAAAAGGCAGGAAAGCTGATGAATCAGCAGAGAATTAACGGTTTTTAAGGATACTAAACCTGTCAGGATAGTCTGAAATGATACCATCCACGCCCAATGCAGCCATCTGTTCAATGTCTTTTTCATCGTTAACTGTCCAGGCAATCAGTTTTATGTTGAGTTTTCTGCAGGCTTCGACATAAGCCTTGTCAATCAGCGGATACGCAGGACTCAGCATATCTGGACGAAAACCAAGATCATCAACCAATTGCTCTGGTGTTTTTTTAATGGATCCCCCGTATAAATAAGATGTTTTGATTGTTGGAAAGGATTGGTGCAACACTTGTAAAGTCCGTTTATCAAAAGACTGAATGGTGGTTCTCTTGGAGATTTTTCCTTTGGCGATGACATCGATCAAGAAAGCCACAAATACTGCTGGAGTTGGATGTGAAATCCCATCAGTGGAAGGTGCACATTTTGTCTCAATATTATACTTGAGTGGTTTCAGGTGATTTACCCTTGCATAATCCTCAACTGCAGCAATCACATCACTGAGCAAAGGTTTGATGGCGGGCATCTTTTTCTGTAAAGGAAAGGTAGGGTGAAACTTCATACCAACATCCCATGTTGAAACCTCCTCATAGGTCATCTGGTAAATATTGTGTGATTTGTCCTTTGGCGATGAGAACTGTTGGCCTAAGGGCGGGGTGGAAATATCAGGATTCATGAAAGTTTCATGAGAGAGGATTACTTTGTTATCCTTTGTAATAACAACATCCATTTCAAGGGTAGTTACCCCCAGGTCAATGGAATGAAGCATGGCTGCAATGGTGTTTTCAGGCATTAAACCCCTGCAACCCCTGTGTCCCTGGAGATCGATTTTTTTAATTTGCGCAAAACAGGAGTGGGAAACCAGGGCCACAACAGGCAAACAAAGCATATATTGGATCAAATGTTTCAACATGCTATAAAATTAAGGGAATCGTACCTTTGCACCAATCTAATCAATTATGCTGAGCAAAATCATCAGGGAAAAGGCAATCGAGGCAATTGAATCGCTCCATGGAATCCGTTTCACAGAACGAGATTTT
>CANEWJ010000070.1 GCA_947442625.1 Chitinophagaceae bacterium | reverse complement strand
TGGAGCTGGTGGGATTCGAACCCACGTCCAAACATATTCGCCGAATGCTTTCTACATGCTTATTTTGGAATTGATTGTCAGGAAACGGCAGGGGCCAAACGAACCAACTATTTCCGTAGCTGAATGGTCTTAGTCAACCAGCACAGCCTATGGTTGAGGCAGCCTTATTTTTTTTGATTCAGCAGGGCGACTCGGTAAAGGCAAACCCGTCTGCCGGCTATAATGGGTGCGCTAATCTCTGATTAGGCAGCCATGGCGTAAGTGTTCTCGCCATTTATTGGTTTCGAATTCAGATTAAAGTGCTAATATTCGCAATGCACTGCATGCTTACATTCAAAGATCTACGCTGTCAATACCGGTCAGCCCCGATTGAACACACAAAATTACCCCATTTCCGGACAGAAAAAGATATTTGTTTGAATAACTATTGTTAAAACGGAGAAGTTGCAATAAATTTGCAACCCAATCATCGCCCAGATGGCGGAATTGGTAGACGCGCTAGACTCAAAATCTGGTTATCGCAAGGTAGTGCAGGTTCGATTCCTGTTCTGGGCACTTTTCAAAAAACCCTGTAAACAAATGATTTACAGGGTTTTTTAATGCAAATCTCCTTGATGTGTACGGCTTAATTTTGAAAAGATTAAATATCCTTGTGACGATGTCAATTTTAGTAATTTAAGGATGCCCTACTAACGTCCGGCAGAATTACGTCCGCCGAAACCAACGCTTGGATATACACTGCCGATAATTTCTTCAACATCATGCCCCAATTGCACAAAACCTTTTGTTACCGCCATTTATTCATTACTTCCTAAATTCAATTTTATAAGTCCCACTAATTAATTGGAGTCTATTTGTGCCTTTGGGGAAACTTTTGCTGTTTATTTTGAAACCCCTTTCCCTAAAATCTTTTGGAATCACCATGAAACATTTTTGGTCGTTTGGAATTTCTAATTTGTAATTATATTCAAGCGTATTAACCTTTTCCCAGCTTATTCCAATGCTATTCCCTTGTACAAGAGGAACTCGTCCTTTAGCCCACTTAATATTTTCGTTTACGTAAGGAAGTATTTCTATTTCCGTATAGCCCGGACTTGCTGGTTTTACGCCTAAGATATTTTTTGACATGAAGTATAAAGGAGAGCCACCCCATGCATGACTATAGTCGCCACCATATCCAGTCTCAGTTTGGTCTTGCCAGTTTTCTTTTAATGTGTAGGTCTCCTTATTGATACCGTTCTCCCATTTTTTCAGAAGTTCTAAACCAAGTAAGTTGAACTGTCCGGCATGTTCAACAGCCGATAAAACAAAAAACATAAAATAGGGCTGAAGATCTATGGTTTTTTGACTAACAACATAATTCAAAATTTCAGATTGTTGATTTTCTGGAACAATATCATATAATACAGCCAGTGTATTAACATGTGGACTATAGGAAACAATATTTGTATCCATAGGAAAAAAAAAGTGATTTTCTTTTTTGGATATGAAGGGGATACCATCCTTATAAAGTTTTTTCTCCTTATCCCACAGTAAATTATTCATTGCCAATTTAATTTTGTTGGCGAGTTTCAGATTATCATCCCTGATTAAGTTGTTTTCAACGAGGTTGTTCAAATAAGCTGCGTCTAATAAAGATTTATAATAAAATGCAGTCATATAACCCATGCCTATTACAGCTGGTGGGTGGTGAGCATTGAATTTGTCAATTTTTATCCAATCCATAAACATATAATCGGGAGCATTACTTACCAGATAATCACTGTCCAAATAAGTCTTAAATAATTGATTTAGTTTATTGACATGTGGTAAAAGTTCTTTTACCAATTGAATGTCGCCAGTATATTGGTAATATTGATTTAGCATTTGTACCCATAATAATGAGTAGCTGGTATGAAACATATCGTAATTATTTTTCTCCAGTAACAAAGATGTTTTAACCAGTGTTTGCCGGGTAAGCCAAGGGTCTCCGAAAGCATAATAGTTAATTAGCGATTCAATGAAATAATCGCCCGTACAAGCAATTGGTTCCTGATGCTTAGGAGAGTCATAAAACATATCGTTCATACATAGTTGGGTTGTCCAACGGGTAATATCCCAAAGTTCTGTTAGATTTTGGTCCGAGCAGGAAAAACTACCTACATTGTTAATTGGATAAGAAGAAAAATCAGCTCGAATATCCTTTATGATTAATCCTTTCGGGGATTCTACTTCAACTTTCAGATATCGGAATACGCTCAGAAAAGGTGCATAAAATACATTGATGCCTTCCTTGCAAACAAATATCAACGCCCTGTTCTGAGATGCGTATTTTTTCTCGAAGGGATAAATTTTCAGTGTATCATTTTTTTGTGCGATAACCTCAAAACCATAATAGGCTGTAATGTTTCGGTCATAATCAAGCGTGAATACTTCTTTATTAAGTTTCTTATTAAAAAATGCTGTGGAAAATTCGGTAATTACAGTTTCATTTGGGAGTTGCCAAAGTCTTTGGGGTTTGAGAGGATACCTGAATGGAACAGGAATCTTACTATTAATCAAATAATCTTTCTTTGGAAATTTTTTTATGGAGGCATTCTCCCATCCTGAATCATCAAATGTTTTATTAAACCAGTTAGTTACTTCAATATTTGAGTTATAACTAAAATTGCCTCCATTTACAGTGAAGGACGTATCAATATTACACTTCCACCTACTATCAGTTGCGACAATATTTTTATTTAACCCGTCATCTAAATCGCAAATCAACATTCCTTGTCCGCTGCTCGTTTCAGAAATCTCCCGAGAATGACTGTACACCTCCACAGCAATGGTATTTGTTCCCAACTGTAAATATTTCTTCACGTTGTGTGTGTTATAAAACCAGTGCTTTGGTGGAACACCATCATTATAATCATTCCCAATATTTGCAGGATCTTGTGCAACAAAAGTTCCGTTAATATATATCCGGCATGAAACATCTGCTGTTATACTTAAGATTACTTGATTGGGCAACTCTGTTAAAATGAAGTTTTTTCTAAATAATGCTTTGTACTGCTTTTTATATCCTGGATTATTTTTCCAATCTATTTGTGTTTCCTGATATTCGTTGAATCTTGATTGATTAAGCCATATCCAATCTCCTGTCCAAGAATTTTTTGGGAATAACTTTTCATAATTAAAGTTGTTATTTTTTATTGAGTAGCCATTAGAATCGGAACTCACATAATAACCATCATTATTAGTGATATACTCTACCTGACAGTAAGTATTGAATATACCTCCCAAAAAAAAGAAAATTATCAGATTCAGTTTAGTTGTCTTTTTAGTAACCATGATTCAATTTCGTTTTTGTAGTATTTTGCATAATTGGCAGTAACGTTTTACATATTTGCGATGGAGGGGATCATAAGCACTAATTTTTAGGCGGAGCACAGAACGAGGTATAGCTAATAAATATACACACTTTCCCATCCCTTCTAAAATCAAAATTTTAACTCAAAAAACATCTAATCTGAATCAATCATCTTTAGATCAATCACGGCTGATGGCATCATAGCTTGAATTGCTACCCGCAATTTTCATGTTATCAAAATAACAAGTCAGGTCGCTGCCTGCTGCACTTCCTATTCCAAGGTAAATGCCCCATTTTATGCGGAAACGATTGAATGCTACAGCATTTATTCCTGATAAATTGATATGCTTTACACCATCCTTCCAAACTTCTATAACCCCATCGGTTGCAGTGCTGTATTTACAGTGGAACACAAACTTTTCCCATTTTCCATAGTTTGGCTTTGTGAAATTATTGTCCACCACCAATGTTGCAGGCGTGTAGACATTGGCACCAAATACACGCCAGTTCCAATCATCCCCTGTTGGGGTTGTTCCGTTTCTCATCCTTAACTGGCAAAACCCAAGACTTGAAACCGGAGGATTAAATGACGGATTAGAGACAGGACCAAATTGAAAAATGCAGGGCTTGATGCTATTGGTATTCTGCTCCTGGGGTTTGAGTATTTTTATGCTCACCCATATCTCATTGCCGAGGCTGGTAGCATCAGCCATGGCATTGCCTTTGTCTCTGAATCCTTTAGCAGCATCAGCATAAAAGTAAAGGATCGTTTTTAGATCACTTGCAGACAAACTTACTTCAGCCCTGTCCAACCCTTTGAGCAAAACAGTTTTCATCACTTTATTGGCAGCATTCAATGGATCCGCCACAACAGTAACAGCGTTTTTCAGCGGAGAATCATCTTCCAGAATCAGGTTTTTAAGGGGGTCATTGCCTTCAAAATCCCATGAATACAACAAACTGGAAACGACTGGCGGAGTGGGTGTAACCAAGGGTGCCTTCTTGGATGAACATGCACACGAAAAAGTGCATACATAAGCGACGATCAAGAGTTTTTTTATATCCATCTTATCCCTGTTGATTTTATTTCGCAACATCAATTTTCACCTTCTTGTTTTTGATTCTTTCCTCTTTGATCAATTGAAGTGTAGGACCTGCCTTTGATTTACGAATGGCTACAAAAGAAAAGAAATCCTTCACTTCTATCAACCCGATTTCTTCTTTTTTCAACCGACCCTTGTTGGTAAGAAAACCAACAATATCAATCTTGTTTACCTTGTCTTTTTTGCCAACACTCACGTAGAATGTTGTCCAATCAGGCTTTGAAGGCAATCCAGCATCTGCATTCAATTCAATTTCAATGGGTGCCGGATCGATATAACCAGGGACCGTTTCCTGCGGTGCAAGCAACAAAATCGCGGTTCCACTGGCTTCCATACGGGCCGTGCGGCCGTTGCGGTGGATGAATGATTCCTGGGTTGTAGGAAGTTGATAATGAATAATGTAACGGATGTTAGGGATATCCAATCCTCGAGCAGCAAGGTCTGTAGTGACCAATACATTGGAGCTGCCATTCCTGAACTTGCACAGCGCAATATCACGCTCTTGCTGCTCCATGGCGCCATGGTAGAAGACATTTATAATTCCCTTGTCTTTGAGAAACTGGCTGGTTTGCTCAACAATCTCGCGTTGATTACAGAAAATAATGGTCGACCGATTACCGAGGGTACAAATCAGGCTGAACAGTGTGCTGGATTTATCGGGATTTGCACTCCTTACCATTTGAACTGCAAGCGCCGGAGACTTCTCCCCTGTCAGGAAATTGATTTCAACTGGATCTTTCAATCCAACAAAATCAGGTATTTCCACTGCCTCTGTTGCAGATGTGAGGATGCGTTTTTTCAGTGCTGGAAGGGATTCAATAATGAATGACATTTCAGCTTCAAATCCTTGCTCCAGTGATTTATCGAATTCATCCAAGACCAAGGTCTCAATATGAGTGGTAACAATATTTCCTCGCCTGATATGGTCTGCAAGCCTGCCTGGAGTACCTACAATCAGTGCGGGAGCCTGTTTAAGGTTGTTTTCTTCCGTTTCTCTCAAGTGCCCACCATAACAGCAGGTGATCTTGAATCCTGTTCCCATTTTTTTGAACACCTGCTCGATTTGCAAAGCCAATTCTCTGGAAGATACAATGATCATTGCCTGGCTCACTTTACTTTCCTTATCCAATAATTGGGCAATGGGCAACAAAAATGCAAGTGTTTTACCGGATCCCGTATCCGCGAGCAACACCACAGAATCACTGGCTTTATTTGCTTCCAGGGATGCCAGCTGCATCTCATTCAGTGCTTTAATCTGTAAATTGGAGAGGGAGTCTTCTATGGAAAATGAGGCTGTCTGCATCTTGCAAAAGTACACCAATTCAATCTGCAGATAGATACAAAAAAGGAACTGGGGATTGCCCAGTTCCGCGATACAGCAGTTTTAAACCCTTTTACGGAATTGTATTGTCTGCTTTAATCAATCCGGCATGGGACGATGTCCTTTAACCGACTGATGCAAACATACGCTTTGGCTTGATGCTCATCACATGGCAGCTGTCATTGATCATGATGACCTTAATCAGTGTAAGCATCAATGAGCATCATTAAATCATCCTCACAAAGAAATTAGTTTGCATCCAATCATCACCTAAAAACAAAAACCATGGCCATCATTAAAGTCATAGAGATATTGAGCAACTCAGAGAAAAGTTGGGAAGATGCAGCACAAAAAGCAATCCTGGAAGCCTCCAAAACCATCAAGAATCTGAGATCGATTTACATCAAGGACCATAGCGCAACCATTGACAAGAACAACAAGATTGAAGAGTACAGGATCACCGCAAACCTGAGCTTTGAAATTGAAGGTCCTCAAAAATCTGTTTCTAATACATAGGCATGGACATCAAAAACAATATACTGGAAACAATAGGGAATACCCCATTGATAAGAATCAACAAAATCACCAAAACGCTTCCTTGTCAGGTGCTGGCCAAAGTGGACTATTTCAATCCAGGAAACTCCATCAAAGACAGGATGGCGGTCAAAATGATTGAAGTGGCTGAACGGGAAGGAAAATTAAAACCCGGCGGAACCATCATTGAATGTACATCGGGCAATACAGGGATGGGACTGGCTTTGGCAGCTGTTGTGAAGGGGTACAAATGCATATTTACTACAACAGACAAACAATCCAGGGAGAAAGTAGATATCCTCCGTGCCGTGGGAGCAGAAGTGATCGTTTGCCCAACCAATGTTGCCCCTGAAGATCCCAGGAGTTATTATTCCATTGCGCAAAGATTGGCCAAAGAAATCCCGAATGCATTTCATGCCAACCAATACGATAATCTTGCCAACAGGCTGGCACATTTCGAATCAACAGGACCAGAGCTCTGGAATCAGACGGATGGGAAAATAACCCATCTTGTTTCTACTGCAGGCACAGGTGGCACCATTACGGGGGCAGCCATGTTCCTGAAGCAGATGAACCCCAACATCAAAATATGGGCGATTGATGCCTACGGGTCCTTACTGACCCATTACCATAGAACCGGATTGATTGACATGACCAAGGTTCATGCCTACGTGTCGGAAGGTTTTGGAGAAGACTTTGTGCCTGAAAACTTTGACATGTCGTTGATTGACCATTTTGAACAGGTAACAGATAAGGATGGTGCCATCATGGCAAGAAGGATTGCAAGAGAGGAAGGAATCTTTTGCGGATACAGCGCTGGAAGTTGTTTGCAAGGATTGATGCAACTCAAAGAACAATTGAAAAAAGATGATATGGTGGTTTGTATTTTCCATGACCACGGCAGCAGATACATTGGAAAAATATACAATGACCAATGGATGATTCAGCAGGGATTTATGAAAGAAGCAATGAACATTGCGCCTGAACTCAAAAAAGTATCGTAGATCTACAATACTTTGCTCACGTAGATTAATACGATTGGGAGTAAATACTGAACACCAATAAAAGGGTTGTTTTGCTCTTGTGTAAAGCCATGAGGAAAGGTATCTTTATGTTGTTCATCGAAAGAGCAACAATATCCAGAAAAACCAAATCCAATTTCCAAAAGAAAAATCTCCAATTCCTACAACCAACCAAATCCAAACTTCCTACACAAAAACCAATCTATCCAACCGCCCGAAAGCCGCTGTCAACTTCTGAAAACCAATTATTTATCCATCAAAAAGGCTTTAGACATGAAAACCTGGTGTTCTCACCGGGTTTTTCATTTTATCAAAGCATTCCTTTGGTGGTGGGAAGCGCATCGTGCATCGGATCTTTTTTCACAGCCATCCGAATGGCTTTAGCAAAAGCCTTGAAGATGGCCTCAATCTTGTGGTGCTCATTATCGCCTTGGCAAAAAACATTGAGGTTGCATTTGGCGGCATCTGAAAATGACTTGAAGAAATGATAGAACATTTCTGTTGGCATATCCCCTACTTTTTCGCGGCTGAAACTTGCATCCCAAACAATCCAGCTCCTGCCTCCAAAATCAATCAACACCTTTGCCTCTGCATCATCCATGGGCAAAGCAAAGCCATACCTTTCCATTCCCCGCTTGTCGCTCAACCCCTTGTACATGGCTTCTCCGAGGGCAATGCCTGTATCTTCTATAGTATGGTGCTCATCAATATGCAAATCACCTTTTACCGCGATCTCAAGATCCATCTTACCATGCCTTGCAATCTGATCAAGCATGTGATCAAAAAAACCAAGGCCAGTGGCAATGTTTGATTTTCCTGTGCCATCGATGTTGAGCTTGATCTCAATGCGTGTTTCATTCGTTTCACGCACATGATGAACCGTTCTCAACCCATGTTTTAAAAACGTGTACACTTCCATCCAATCTCCTGTTGCCAATACGACGGTATTGCGCAATCCCTCTTCCAAGCTATCCAGGTCAACAATACCTGCACCATCCTCACTGGTCATGAGAATGCATTGGGCACCAAGGTTGAACGCCAATTGAATATCCGTCAACCGATCGCCAATCACAAAAGAACCCGGAAGATCATAAGCAGGATTGTTAATATATTTCCCTAGCATTCCAAGACCCGGCTTTCTTGAAGGTGAATTTTCATGTGGCATGCTGGGATCAATAAACTCCTCATCAAAATGAATGCCTTCGCCCGCAAAGGTTTTTACGATATGATCATGCACCGGCTTAAAATCTGCTGTGGGGAATGATGAAGTGCCCAGGCCATCTTGGTTAGACACCATCGCCAACTCAAAATCAAATTCCTTCACAATGCTGGAGAGGGATTGGAAGACAGCAGGAAAGAAAACAAGTTTCTCAAAATGATCAATCTGATAGGTTGGTGGTGCTTCTTTTATCAAGGTGCCATCCCTGTCTATGAACAATACTTTTTTCATGTAAATGAATTGATATGATTTATTGAAACAAATGGATGGTTTCCACCAATTTCAGGTTTTCTGCATCGGTTCCCACGGTGATGCGTAAACAATTATCGCATAGCAATACGTTGCTGCGGTCACGTACAACAATTCCCTTGCTTACAAGGAAATCATACATAGCCTTGGCTTGGGTAAACTCAACCAGCAAAAAATTGGCATCTGATGGGAAAACCTTGACTACTTGAGGGCTCTTCATGAAATCCTGTTCAAGTTGTTTTCTTGCTTCCACCAACTGAAGAATCATGTCATTGACCTGGCCAATTTCGTCCAATGCCTTAAAAGCCAGTTCCTGAACGGGTTCGCTGATGTTATAAGGAGGCTTTACCTTGTTGAGGTAGCCGATAATTTCAGCTGAGGCAAATGCCATGCCCACCCTCAATCCAGCCAGGCCCCAGGCCTTGCTGAGCGTTTGCAATACCACCAGATTTGGATAGTCTGCCAGATCAGCTACCAAAGATTTTTGGCGTGAGAAATTGATATAGGCTTCATCCACCACCACTAGCCCATCAAAATTATTCAAAACCATATCAATATCCTGACGGTGAATGCTGTTGCCCGATGGATTGTTGGGCGAACAGATCCAAATGATTTTTGTATGGGGTTTGATGGCCGATTCAAGGGCTTCAAGATCCAATTGAAATTCCTTTGTCAACGGAACTTTGGAGAGATGAACATTGTTGATGTTAGCAGAAACCTCGTACATGCCATAGGTGGGAGGAAATACAATCACTTTATCAACACCTGGCTCGCAAAAACAACGAAACAACAAATCAATGGGTTCATCACTTCCGTTACCCAAAAAAATCTGATCCGCAGGCACCTGCTTGATGACAGATAATTTTTCTTTTATTTTCCACTGCATTGGATCAGGATAACGGTTGTACCATTTGAGCAATGGAGAACCAAGGGAGTTTTCATTGGCATCCAAAAATATGTTGGCCTCACCCTTGAACTCATCCCTTGCAGATGAATATGGTTTAAGATGCCTGATGTTGGTTCTTACAAGATGATGAGGATTGAACATTATAATTGGTTTAAGCGGATTTTAACAGCATTGGCATGAGCATCCAGCCCTTCAGCTTCGGCCATGGTGATGATGGTTTTTCCAATATTGTGTATACCCTGTTTGCTGATTTGCTGGAAGGTGATCTTCTTCACAAAACTATCAACACTCACCCCGCTATAAGCCCTTGCATACCCATTGGTAGGCAGTGTATGGTTCGTTCCGCTGGCATAATCCCCGGCACTCTCTGGTGTAAAGTTTCCTAAAAACACAGAACCTGCATTGATGACCTTTGCTCCAAAACGGTGAGCGTCTTCTGAGGCGATGATCAGGTGTTCAGCAGCATATTCATTGACCAAGGCCATGGCATCTTCCATGTCTTTCATCAGAACAGCCTTGCTGTTTTCCAGTGCTTTTGCAGCGATCTCCTTTCTCTCCAATAACGAAAGTTGCGCATGCAAAGACTTGATCGTTCTTTCAATGACGGATTCATCATTGGTAACCAACAATACCTGAGAATCCGGTCCATGTTCTGCCTGAGACAAAAGATCAGCAGCCACAAAATCAGGATTTGCCGTATGATCGGTCAACACACAAACCTCACTAGGGCCTGCAGGCATATCGATGGCTACACCATCCATCTGCACCAATTGTTTTGCAGCGGTAACATATTGATTGCCTGGCCCAAATATCTTGTCCACTTTTTTGATAGACCCTGTGCCATATGCCATCGCAGCAATGGCCTGTGCACCACCACAACGGTAGATTTCAGTAACACCCACTTTATGTGCTGCATAGAGAATGGCAGGATGGATGGATCCATCCTTTGATGGAGGCGTACACAGCACAACTTCACTGCATCCTGCAATTTGTGCGGGGATGCCAAGCATCAAGACCGTAGAGAACAAGGGTGCAGAACCACCAGGAATATAGAGCCCTACCCTTTTCATGGGGGTGGGTCTTCGCCAACATTCCACCCCTTCCATTGTTACTATTTTTTTTATCTCCTCAACCTGAACACCATGGAAGCGCTTGATGTTCTCAATAGCAACATTGATGGCAGCTTTCAATGACGCTGAAACATTGTTTTCAGCTGCCATCATCTCGCTTTGAACAACTGCTAATTGCTTCAATTCAACACCATCAAACTTTTTGGCATACCGCTTGAGCGCCCTGTCACCGGTTTTTCTCACGTCGGCAATGATCTTCCCCACTTGCTTCCGAAGCATGCCATTTTCAATGGCAGGTCTTTCTGTAATGCTTGCCCAATCTGCTTTTGATGGATAACGTATGATCTGCATGATAAAATTTAAAGAATCATTTTCTCAATAGGCACAACCAAAATCCCCTCTGCGCCTGCCGCTTTCAGTTTCTCAATAATTTCCCAAAACTTGTCTTCGCTCAAAACACTGTGCACACTGCTCCAGCCTTCATTGGCAAGCGGAAGGATGGTTGGGCTTCTCATCCCAGGCAAAAGAGAAATAATGTTTTCCAACTGGTCATTGGGCGCATTCATCAACACATACTTGCTTTTTTTTGCTTTTTTCACTGCCCTGATCCTGAACAAAAGCTTGTCGAGTATGGCTATTTTTTCTTCATCCAGGTTTTTCCTCGCCACAAGCACTGCCTGAGACGCAAGAATGATTTCCGCTTCCTTCAAACCATTCATGAACAAGGTTCCTCCACTGCTGACCAAATCAACAATTACATCCGAAAGTCCAATGCCGGGGGCAATCTCAACCGATCCACTGATTTCGTGAATAATGGCTGTCACCTTGTGTTCAGCAAGGAATGATTTCACAAGGTGAGGGTAGCTCGTAGCAATTCTCTTTCCTTCAAGCGAAGCAACACCCTTGTACTCTTCAGTTTTGGGGACAGCAATAGAAAGACGGCATTTACCAAAACCAAGGGCTTCAACGGTATCAACCTTCCGGTTTTTTTCTGCCAACACATTTTGACCAACCACACCAATATCCGCAACACCATCCTCAACATATTCGGGGATATCATCATCCCGCAGGAAAAAAACTTCAATTGGAAAGTTTTCAGAAACAGTTCTCAGCCTGTCCTTTACATTCCTGAGCTCTATTCCGCACTCTTTCAAAAGCTGAACGGAGTCTTCATACAACCTGCCAGACTTCTGAATGGCAATCCTTAATACTGTTTCATTACCCATGCTATCCTGTTTAAAAATAAAAAAAGGCTTACCAATGGCAAGCCCGAATTATGTATACACCAATACCAGGCTTCCCCTAAGGCAAGTTATGATGATGGTGGATATGACCGTTTGCTAACATGTTGCAAAAATAGCTCCCAAAAACATTATCGCCAAAAATCAATGTGAATTTATAAAATGGCATTAATTTCGGAGAAATAACCATTGTTTATGAGGAAAATTCATCTTGCCGCTGCA
>CANEWJ010000069.1 GCA_947442625.1 Chitinophagaceae bacterium | reverse complement strand
TCACCTGGTTCCGCTGGATGAAGTCATTGAAACCATGCAAAAGGTTGGCAACGAAATTCATCATACCCTGCGTTGTACCAATCTCGGAGGCCTTTCCATTACCAAGGCGGCAAAAGAGATAGAGCAACAATTAGACAATCAACCCCAATCATTTTTCAAAATTTGTTAAAGCAACATGTTTGACAAGAAAGTATATGTTGAAAGAAGGAAACAATTGCAACATGCTGTTGGCAGCGGCCTGATTGTATTGTTGGGCAACGAAGAGAGCAGCATGAACTATAAGGATAATCTTTATCCTTTCAGACAGGATAGCAGCTTCTTGTATTTCTTTGGAATTGACAGGCCAGCATTGATAGGGATCATTGATATCGATAATGACGGTGAGATTCTTTTTGGTGATGATTTTACGACCGAAGAAATGATCTGGACCGGCTATCGCGAACCCTTGAACCTGCTTTCAGACAGCATTGGAATTTCAACCGTCAAACCCAAAAAAGATCTATGGTCTTTTATACGCTTGGCAACAGAACACCAAAAGAAGATCCATTTTTTGCCACCCTACAGACCTGAACAGCATGATCTATTGAGTGACGTATTGTGTGTTTCATCCGGGTCGCTGTCAGGAATGTTTTCAATCAGTTTGATCAAGGCAATTGTTGCACAGCGGTCTTATAAATCAGCTGTGGAAATTGAGGAAATCAACCGGGCGGTAAACACTACTGCTGCTATGCAACTTGCAGCGGTTACCATGGCAAAGGAAGGGATGACTGAAGCACAAATTGCAGGGAAAATGCAGGAAATAGCCATTGGTGCGGGTGGCAATCTTTCTTTTCCTACCATTCTCACCCAGCAGGGTCAAATTCTTCACAATGGGTATAGCCATTCCCTGTTGACAGCCGGAAGCCTCGTTTTGTCTGATTGCGGTGCTGAAACGGGAATGCACTATGCAGGGGACCTTACCAGAACTTTTCCAGTAAGCGACAAATTCACCTCCGCTCAAAGGGATGTTTATGACATTGTACTCCATGCCCATGCGTCGGCTGTGATGCTGTTGCAACCAGGGAAATCTTTCAGGGATATTCATTTGCATGCCTGTGAAAAATTGACCGAGGGCTTACAGCAACTGGGGATTATGAAAGGCGATGTAAAAGAAGCCGTTGCCTTGGGCGCTCATGCACTTTTTTTTCCATGCGGCCTTGGCCATATGATGGGATTGGATACGCATGATATGGAGAACTTGGGTGAACAGTATGTTGGTTATAATGAAGAAATAATAAAAAGCACACAGTTTGGTTTAAAATCATTGCGTTTGGCCAAGCCTCTCGAAGAGGGCTTTGTTGTTACCGTTGAACCCGGCCTGTATTTTAATCCCGCGCTGATCGATGAGTGGGAAGCCAACAATCAGTTGGGCTCCTTTATCAATTATGGAAAACTCAAAGCCTACAGGAATCTGACTGGAATCAGGGTTGAGGAAGATTTTGTCATTACGCGAAATGGCAGCAGATTGTTGGGAAATCCATTGGCCAAAACGGCCAATGAAATTGAAGTGCTTAGATTGGGTTGAGTGTTCCTGGAAGTATTTATTCATGCTTGAATGGTCTCTGCTTTAATCACAAAACTGTATTACCCCTAGATAAATTAAGTCCAAGCCATTCATCCACCAATTATTATAACCAATGAAATTTTTTACTGTCTTTTTTGCTGTAGCAGTAAGCTTTATTTTGTTATCAGCATACAATGAAAAGAGTGCAGATCGAAATCCTCCGCGCCAAAACAGTAAACCCAATATTATATTTATTCTAACCGATGATCAACGTTGGGATGCTCTTGGATTTGCAGGCAATCCCATCATAAAAACACCAAACATCGACGGGCTTGCCCGTGCTGGAATTTATTTTAAGAATGCTTTTGCATCCACACCCATATGTGCGGCAAGCCGCGCATCGTTGTTTACAGGCTTGTACGAGCGTACCCATGACTATACGTTTGGAAAGCTACCATTGAGCAACGAATACATGCTAGAAAGTTATCCTTATCTCCTCCGAAAAGCAGGATACCAGACTGGGTTTGTAGGTAAATTTGGTGTAAAAGTCAACAAGGGTATTGAAAAAGCCATGTTCAGTGTCAGCAAACAAACAGCATGGCCATACATAAAAGAGATTGATGGCAAAAAAATTCATCTGGCCGATATCAATGGTAACCATGCCATTGATTTTATACAATCAAATAAAGACCAGCCCTTTTGTCTTTCCCTTTCATTTTGGTCACCACACGCTGACGATGATTCAAAGGAACAATATTTCTGGCCTTCCTACTGTGACAGTTTGTATACTGATGCCCGCATTCCTGTGCCATCAACTGCTGACCCCGCTTTTTTTAATGCATTGCCAACGTTTCTGAAAACAACCATGAACCGTGACAGATGGTATTGGAGGTTTGATTCATCCGACAAATACCAGAAGATGGTAAAAGGATATTACAGGATGATCAGTGGCGTCGATAGTGTTATTGGCCGAATACGGGCCACACTGAAAGAACAGGGCCTGGCAGACAATACAGTCATCATTTTTATGGGGGATAATGGATATTTCCTAGGAGACCGGGGCTATGCGGACAAATGGCTGATGTACGAACAATCCATTCGTATCCCAATGATCATTTATGATCCGAGGCAACCGAAAGCTAATCGGGGGAAAATATATGATGAAATGGTACTCAATGTGGATATAACCCCTACCATACTCAAACTGGCTGGCTTGGATATTCCTGCACGCTACCAAGGGGAGAGCCTGACCTCCTTTTTTCAGGGAAAACCAAAGAAATGGCGAAACGCTATTTTTTGTGAACACCGGTTGGAAGGCAATCCACTATTGCTGAAGACGGAATGTTACAGGGATGATACATGGAAATTTATCCGGTATGAAGATCACCCAACATATTATGAATTGTACAATGTAAAAAAAGACATCAATGAGACCCATAACCTTGCTTTTGATAAAAAATACAAGGATAGGGTAGGTTTTTATGCTCAACAATGTGATTCAGCTGCGGCTAAGTTATTGTCGCAAAGGGTCAGCCCCCTTCATTAAATAACTTGTGTGTTATTGATCTTCGAGTTGTACAGTGAATTGATAGGTTCCCGACCCCAGCGAAAATATCGACTCCTTTTTTTCAGTCCCCATGAATTGAACAGCGCCATCACCCGTTACTGGTATCCCCCTTTCTTTTATATTTTTCAAGGAAGCGGGGATGAATACTTCGGCGGTTGCATTCACGGGTATGGTGATGTCAAGCGTCAATGTTTTGCCTGATTTTTTCCAGTAAGTGCTTACTTTCCCAAGTACAGCATTGTAGGAGGCTTTTGCCCACTGCAGGTCATTTATCTGCGGATGGATGATGATTTTGTTGTAGCCCACAGCATCATTTGCAGGACGAATGCCAGCCAAATATTTATAAAACCATTCGCTGATGGATCCAAACATAGGATGATTGTGTGAATAGATATTTTCTTCCAGTGGCCAGTGTTCCCATAATGTAGTGGCGCCATTCGCCAACATATACCCCCATCCGGGAAAAGTTTTTTGTGTTGCCATTTTGAAGGCTTTGCTCCCATTACCTGTGCTGCTCAATACGTCCAAGATGAATTTTGTACCAAAAATTCCTGCAGTGATGTGGTCATCATTTTTTGTGATATTGTCCAACAATACCTTGAGTACTGCATCGAAGGAATTATCTGGAATTAAATTAAAAAACAGACCATATGCCTGTGCCGCTGCTGTACGATTGTCAATATTTCCACTGGCAGCATCAACATATTTGGCAATAAAGGCCGCTTTAATCTTTTCTTTAAGTGCATCATATTTTTTGTGGTCATCCTGTTTGTGCAACAGTTTAGCAAACTTCGTTAGCAGAAGGGTGTTGTAATAGTAAAAAGCAGTAGCACTTGGTCCCTCTAATTTTTTATCAATGCTTTCATGATCTCCTATTGTTCTATTGATGATACCCTCTTTTGCATTGCGTTCCATGAAATCAACCCAATTTTTCACAACAGGATATTGTTCACGGACCATATCAATATTTCCATAATACTGATAAAGCTGATCAACCAGCATTGGATGTGCAGATCCCCATTCAATTGGTCCAGACTTTCCTCCCAACCCATCCATGGCAATGCCTACAAACGGCGCTGTCTCTGTCAGGCCTCCATCTGGCTGGGCTTCATCCGCAAAATCAATTACAGTTTTTTCATAAAAACCAGACATGTCGTAGTTGTGCATAAACGCTTCACTGGTTGCAACGATGTCGCCGCCATACCCAAAACGTTCCCTGTGTGGGCAATCTGACTGCACACTAAAAATATTGCTCTTAAAAGTGTTCAGAGAAATCTTTTGTATTTGATTGATCAGCGTATCAGAGCAGCTGAAGTCTCCTGCATCCGGAACATCTGAAAACATCACCAAACCTTTTATGTCTTGTGGACGCAGTATGCCTGGAAACCCTGAAACCTCAACATAGCGAAATCCGTGAAAGGTAAATTTTGACTGGAATACATCTTTCATTTTTCCGCTAAGTATAAACTGATCCCTGGCATATGCCGTATCAGGAGCTCCAGGCCCTCCCACTCCTTTTCGTTTTATTTGACCTGCTGTGCTTGTCATTACATTCAGTGCCCCGTCGCGGTATAAAAGTTCCCCGTATCTAAGGTTGATCAGTGTGCCTTCAGCACCTTTTGCTTCTAATCTGATGATGCCGCTAAAATTTCTTCCAAAATCAACAATAAACTTTTCACCCGCTATTTTTTTTATGGAAATGGGCAAAATAGTATCTCCCACCACGATGGGAGGGAGTTGTTCTGAACATAATTTTCCGCTTGGTGCTACTGCATTTTTCACAGGACGCCAGTTGCTTGTATTCAATCCTGCTTTGCTCCAACCCGGAACCTCTTTTCGCGCATCATATTTTTCTCCCAGGTATATATTGTTTTGCACAATCGGTCCTGAAGTCACTTTCCAAGCATCATCAGATGCGATGTGGTCTTTTGTGCCATCTGAATATTCAATGTTTAACTGCATGATAAATTTTGGTTCACCAACAGTCAAAGATTCCCGAATGTTTCTCCGTCCCCAGAATTTCATTGGCAAAGGATTATACCACCCATTCCCCAAGATCATTCCTACACAATTGTTTCCTGTTGTCATGTAGGAGCTAACATCATAAGTGCTGTATAGAATTCTTTTGGAATAATTCGTCCATCCTGGTTCCAATAGCTTGTTACCGACTTTTTTACCGTTAAGAAAAGCCTCGTAATATCCTAACCCGCTGACATACATTACGGCTTTTTTTATTTTACGGGGAGCCGTGAAATCCCTTCTGAAAAGGGGAGATGGATCGTCTTCGTAAAGGTTTTTGTTTTCCTCAGATGAGGCCTTAATTCCTTCAATCCATTTTCCTTTCCAATCTGATGCATTGAGCAATCCCATTTCCCAAAATGCTGGACTGCTCCATGTTGATGGATTTTTTCGATTGTCCCATATTCTTATTCGCCAGTAATATCTTTTTTCAGATGAAAGGCCCTTGCCTTTATAACTGATATTGTTCGATGCAATATTGTCTATGATTCCACTATTCCAAACATCTGCCTTACCTGCATTCAGCAGTGCAAGGCTGCTGGCAACCTGAATCTGATAGGCTGTTTGGTATTGTCCACGTTCCCCAGCATTGGATTTTAAAATCCATCCCAGTCTTGGTTGACTAACATCAATTCCCAAAGGGTTGTGTTGATTTTCACAATGCAAAGACTGTATATTGATTCCGGGTTTATTCTGCTCTTTCCATTTGATGGGTCTTGCATCTGTTGATGATGCGGTGGTAATCATCAAGATAAAAAACAGGATGGCAAATGCTTTACCAGTGATTGTCGAAAGAGGCATTTTGTTTTTTTGCATGGTTTGATGTCTGTTTAAGCGCAATGCTGAAAACGAATCATGAAACTCCTTTTTTGTATACGGAGTAAAACATGGTGAAAGAGGTATACAGTACAATGGCGATAACAATCCACCGCAGTGCATCCAAAGGCAAAGATTTTACAATAAAGGCAGCGATCAATACGGCAACAATTCCTGCCAGCGCCATGCTCAGTGCTGCCTTCCGATGATAGGCGCCTGCTTTTATAAATTTAAATGAGGCTGGAGGCATCAAAAATGCACATGAGCCCATCATGATGGGAAAGGCTACCAAAGGGGATAAACCCAACATAAATACCATTGCCATGCATGGTGCATACAGACCCACACCAACCGTCATTATTGCACCAAGAATACAATTGATAACAGCGGCTACAAATAGTTTCCATCCATGAAGTCCAATTGCATTGCCCTGTCCTTGTATCCAACTCATTTTATTGGCAAACATAAAGGCTGCAGTAATCAACAACGCAATGCCCATGATGAGCCTTATTTTGTTCTCGGGAAGTTTTGACACAAACCCGGCACCAAAAATTGCCCCAAGCGTGGCGGTTGCAAACATTACCACCATGGTAATGGGATCAACTTCAATAATTTGTATAAATACAATGGCCTGGATCAATACGGGTATTGTGTTGGCAACGTTCATCGTGCCAGGAATCAGCCTGTCTGGTGTTTGCTTGGTAAATTTAAGCAAGGCAGTCTGCGGAGCAAAAGCACCAATTCCCAGCACATCAAAGAAATTGACTACAAATCCAATGAGTCCTGTTTTTATCCAACTGCCATCGCCGAGCTGATTTTTGTGCAAACGAATATCTTTTGCAAAAAAATAGATAAACCAGATAGAAAAAACAATGAGGGTAATCCAGATGATTGTTATCATTTATTTGTGGTTCAATGTGTAAGCTATTTCATTTCAATTTCAGCCAGCAACACCGTTCTTGGATCAAATTTAATTGAACTGGGATTTTTATTGTACTTGATGGGTATGATTGCCTCCTTGGTGTTTACAGTAAACGTCATTATTTCTGTACTATTGGTTTTAGCATCAAAAATTTCTATTTCAATTGGAAAATCAAAAACAAATCCACTGTAATGTGTTTGTTTGATGCTCAATAGAATTTGTTGTGCATTGGCATCATATTCCCAATGGGCAGAAATTTTCAAGTTCTCGGGTTTGTATAACCATTGATTGAAAAACGTGGTCAGGTTTTGCCCAGATACCTTTTCCATTTCTTCCTTAAAATTGGCAGTAGTGGCATTGGCATTGAAGTATTTTGCATAATAGGCCTGAATGCCTTTTCTGAAATTATCATGGCCGATTTTCTCCCTCAACATGTGCAAAACCCAGGCACCTTTTTGATAGGTAATCCCAGTGGTAACAGCATCAGTTTCTGCAGAGCGTTTAGCGACTATGCTGTACGTAGAGTCCTTTTTTGAAAAATTGTATACTGATTTACGGGAATTTTTTATGGCTGCAACAAACTCTTCGTGGCCATAGGCATGCTCTTGAAACAGCATGCTGAAAAAAGTGGCAAATCCTTCGCTCAGCCAGGCATCATCCCAGGTACTTTCAGTAACTGCATTCCCAAACCATTGGTGGGCAATTTCATGGATCACTACATTTCTTAATCTTTTCTCATATTTACCTGTAACCAAGTTTTCTCCATAAAATATGGCAGACGATGTTTCCATTCCTCCGCTGACACTTGGCGATTGAATGTTGGCTAGTTTTTCATATGCATAGGGTCCGACGTAATCAGTATAAAATTGAAGTACCTGTTTGGTCGGTTCTGCAAAATCAATAAATCCTTTTTCTCTATCCCTGGGATATACCCATGTTTGAATTTCCTTTCCATTAAATGTACCAACTTGCTGAACGGCAAACTCAGCCACACCCAACACGAACAACCAGCTGGATACAGGAACAGACTGTTTCCAGTGGGTAAATTTGTTTTCTTTGTCGATTGTTGACTCTTCCAGCAGGAGACCGTTAGAAACCACTTTGTATTTGGATGGGGCAGTTACCTTAAACTCGCTGGTTGCCTTATCGTAAGGATGGTCAATGGTGGGCAACCAGTGGCGTGCATTGTTCGGCCAGTTTTCGTTGAAAAAACTGCGGTCTCCATATTTTGTGGGTCCAATCTTCAACCCTCCTGCAGGAACGCCATGGTATTGAATGATAAATGTAATGGTGGAATCTTTAACTGCCTGACCAGATAACTGAATAACGAGTGCATCATTTGTATGGGAAAAATTGGCCTTGGTGTTGTTGTAGCTTACAGATTCCACGACCATGCCTTTCTGAACATATTTTCCATTTTTGTTGATCAAATCAAGCCTGATTTGTTTAACACCATTTGTTTTGAACAACACCGAAATACTGGCTTTTCCAACTATTTCATCAGTATTGTCAGATAACTTTAATTCAAATCCATAGTGTAAAATATCAATCGAATAATTTCGGGGATAATTATCTGCACGGCAAAAAATCGCAAGAACAGATAAGATCGTTGTTAGCGCAACATGTTTGTATTTCATTATTGTATGGTTATTTTTTTCATATAATGTCCCTTGGGATCCACTTGTGGAGCACCATTGCTGGATACGATAATTCCTTCCTTGCCAATCATTGTTCTGGTGGTTTTGTCTGCCGGGCCAATATCAAGGGGCAATGGCATGAAGAAATTATTCACTGTAATCTGATATTTTTGGTACCCAACTTCTTTCACTGAAATATCGAGCACTTCATTGGTGTATACGTAGAAATTGAAAAAAGGCTTTAAATCTTGCTTCGATGCCGTACTAAACAATTCTTCTACATCTTTTGTGGTAACAAAATTATCGTAGGTATACCTGGGATCTGTTGCGAGTTTTTTCAAGGTTGGCAAAAATATTTCATCACCCAGTACGTACCTTAAGCTGTGCATGAAAAATGAACCTTTTGCATAAATATCCCTGCCAGCATACGCTTCTTCTTCTGATAATTCCTCACCGCCCACCATTGGTTTTTTGTTTCTGGTATTTCTTTTGTGTCGACTGATGATTTCATCATAGGCTTCCTGACCGCCCAGTTCATAGTGGATCAGCGCCTCAGCATAGGTCGTAATGCCTTCTTGGATCCACATGTGTGCCCAGTCTTTGTTGGTTACTTTGTTTGCAAACCACTCGTGTCCATACTCATGGTATAGATTGGCGGAATAGTCATGTACCCCTATTTTTGAGTAAACGAACTTGTTCTGAAATGTTATCATTGTTTGGTGCTCCATGCCAGAATTGGGTACTGCAGCGATGCCAATCTTTTCTTTGGCCCAAGGGTACTCACCAAAGTATTTCTCGAGTATTTTGGTATCTCTTGCTTTGAGTTCAATTATTTTAGGTGCGTATGCGGTGTCTTCTTCCAATACGTAAAATTGAATAGGAACAACAGTTCCATCGACGGTAGTATAGTCCTTGCTCACGACAGCATACTTTCCAATGTTAAACACTGTACAGTAATTGCTGATGGTATAATTGGTTTTCCAATGGTAGGTTTTCTTGTTTTTCTTTTTCACCACATCCTTTAAAAGGCCAGGACCCGCAACCACTAAATTTTCTGGCACAGTGATGAACATGTCGACCCCTTCGTTGGGTTCGTCGCTGGGATGGTCTTTGCAAGGAAAATAAACCCTTCCCCCTTCTTTCTGGCAATTGATGGCTACCCAATCGTTTCCACTCCTGTCTTTGGTGAAGGTAAAGCCACCTGTCCATGGGGGCTTTACTGCAATAGGAGGTTCTCCTCCATATTCCACTTTTACGACTTGCTTGCCCATTGGAAACGCTGCCTTAGCCGTTATGTAAATTTTATCATTCTTTTGTTCAAAATTTACCTGCTTGCCATTTACGCTTACTTTGTTTACCGTTAGCAAATGAACCAGGTCGAGTAAAATTGTATCGGTAGATTTTGACAAAAGCATGTCAACTTCCACATTTCCTTGAATGGATTTTTTCTCAATGTTAACATCCAGCGTGATCGTATAATGCCTGATGTCCATGATGGCTTGCAATGGGTTTAATTTTCCGCCTGAAGACAGGTAACTGATATCCCTGTTTTGTGCTTTTGGCATCATTGATAAAAAAATAAAACTTCCAAGCATTATTAGCGTTAGTCCACGTTTATTCATAAATAAGTATTTCATGATTAAGGTATTTAAATTTTTCTATGTTAATGGTATTGTTTCATTTTCAGCACCTTTGGTAAATTGCTGGCTTCACCACTTGAAATGTTCTTTATAGCATCAGCAGCAAACAATCCGGAATACCTCCGTTTTATTATTGACTGCTCTTCTGCATTCAATTCTTCTATGCCTATGGGCTTATCCTGCGGGCGTAACCCTTTCTGGTTAAGGCGGTTAAACAGGCTCCAATTCCGGGTGTACTTATTGGGCAGAGGGTCTTCAGGTTCCACCGCCTTCAGATCATATCTTGTGAAATCAATCAGCTTTTCAGGGCTGTTGGCTTTCCAATCCCTTAACAGCGCCATCCTGAAATCTTTGTTCATGAACCACCTGATTTCCATTTCAGCTTCTGAGCCGCAAATGCCAGATCCGCGCTGAACAAACTGATAGTTGATGCTGTCATTGTTTTTGTATTGTTCTCTCCACAGCATTCCAAACTCCCCTTGCGTGATGCATTTTGCTTGAGGCCACCTGCGCCGTATTTCCTTCAGCCATATTTCAAGACCATCGAGTCCATTGCGGCCATTATAGCCATATAGCTTATACGCTTCAACAAGGCTCATTTCCCAAATGGAGGTTACCCATGCAAATTTATTGAGTGCAAAACCTGTATCGAAATGTGCGGCAGTGGTTGCCAGCATTTCACTGGTTCCTATTTCGGTGCCCTGTCGGAGGATGGTTTCAATGGGCCCCACACCCTGACGGCTGCCGCACCTGATTCCGTTGATAAATCGGGGAACAGGATACCTGGCATTCAGGAAATCAACGGTCCAGCCATCAAGATTTACACAGTCAATCATGTCTTTTTTTCCCTGTGCTGGTTTGCAAAAATGTTCACGTGACGGATAATAAGGATAGGAAATTGATCCCTCACCGTCCCCATTGTCTACAGCATATTGGCTCCAGATATTGCCCTGGCATACATGAATTCCTTCTTTTTCTGCCAGGTACTGTTGGTTTTCTGCAGAGAGAAAACCAGCAATCACACTCTTGGGTCTGTATCCCCCACCCACCATTTCAGAAACCATCTGCAACCCTTCATGTAAGTCGCGGTTAACCTGCGCTCGGGTATTGTACATGTTGGAAAAATAGCCCCCGGGTAAAAATGTAATCTCATCGCCAAACTTTTTATGGTATGAGACAACCAGTTTCCTCAAGTCCACGTAATTCGGTCGCTGATCTTTTAAGGCAAGCCAGCTGAATGACCAGGTAATCCTTGCACCCGGCCAACTGTTTTCTATGGTTTCCCGAAACTTGCGCGCTCCTTCCGGAGAATGGATTCCCGATTCATCGGTTCCATGAAATTGATCACGGGAAGTTTCGATCTGGTTGACCCGAACCACCGTGCTGAATGTCAAAAAACGGTTTCCCAGTAATGTAAGTTTTTCCTGCGCTGAAATAGTCAAGTGCAGCAATACAAACTGCATCAAAAGCAAAGCAGCAATGGGGATCTTGAATCTTTTCATTTTTATCATTTCCATATTTTATTGTTTGTCCATAGAAATTTATTAACCCTACCGCTTTGAGCCTGTCACCGGATCAATTGAAAGAGGTTTTGGCAATGCTTTTCTTGGCAGTTTCTGATCCCGCATGGCAGCATTGTAAATGAATGCTGCCGTAATGGTGGCCGATTGTTTGAGGTCGTCCGGCATCAAATGGTCGTAGCTGTCCATGTTGCTGTGTTGGGTAATGATACGATCCTGGACAAACTGAAATCCAGGTAATCCGATCACATCAAAAGAGATATGGTCAGTGCTTCCTGTATTTTGAATGGTAACTGTTTTGGCCCTAAGGTCATGGAAGGGGGTGAACCACTCTTCAAAAATAGAACGGGCGGCCTCGTTTCCTTGAAGGTGAATGCCAAGAATCTTTCCTGTACCGTAATCCAAATTGAAATACGCTGAGAATTTATCATGTGCCGGCAATAACTGCATGGTTGCAGGATCTCCAAAGGTTTTCTTTATATAGCCTCTCGATCCCAACAAACCCTGTTCTTCTCCGCTCCACAAGGCGATGCGTATGGTTCTTCTGTTCTGTATTCCTATGGCTTTTAAAATGCGCACGGCCTCCATCATGACGCAAACACCTGCAGCATTATCAGTAGCGCCAGTAGCTGCAGGCCAGGAGTCAAGGTGAGCACCGAGCATCACTATTTCATCTTTTAAATTTTTATCAGTGCCAGGAATTTCAGCAATTACATTGTATCCCTTTGTATCAGTTGATTGGAAATTTGTTTTTACATC
>CANEWJ010000068.1 GCA_947442625.1 Chitinophagaceae bacterium | reverse complement strand
AGCCCCGATGAAATCCCTTCCTTGTATCGCAAGGTGATGCACGAAAATTTCGACCTTGTGAGTGGTTGGAAAAAAAAGCGTTTTGACAATGTATTGACAAAGAATATACCATCAAAATTCTTTAATGCAGTTACCCGAAAAATGTCTGGGATACATTTAAATGATTTCAATTGTGGATTGAAAGCCTACAAAAATGAAGTCATCAAAAATATTGATGTGTATGGTGAAATGCACCGGTACATTCCTGTACTCGCCAAATGGGCAGGCTACAGCAAGATTGGAGAAAAGGATGTGGAACACAGGGCAAGAAAGTATGGTGTTTCCAAGTTTGGCTGGGAAAGGTTTATCAATGGGTTCTTGGACCTGACCACCATCATGTTCATTGGAAAATTTGGTAAAAAGCCCATGCAATTCTTTGGACTCCTGGGCACTGCATCTTTCATGATTGGATTCCTGATCAGTCTTTACCTGATCATATCAAAAATCATTAACCTTGATTTTACCATCACCAACAGGCCCAGTTTTTATATCGCCCTGACCATCATGATGATTGGAACACAATTGTTCCTGGCAGGATTTATTGGAGAACTGGTTTCAAGAAACGCATCAGACAGGAACAGCTATAATATTGATTCCACCAAGGGTATTTGATTTAAAACAGTTCTATGTCCGATAAGCCAACCATTGTTTTCCTCGGACCCTCCTTCCCTTATAGAGGTGGGATTGCTTCCTTTACTAAACGGTTGGCCCGTGAATTTCAATCTTCAGGATTCAATTGTTTGCTGTATACATTTTCCCTGCAGTATCCTTCGTTTCTGTTTCCGGGAAAGACCCAGTACTCCAATGAGGCCAGACCGACAGACCTCAACATCAAGGAAGTTATCAATACCATCAATCCCCTGAATTGGCTTAGGGTTGGCAGGGAATTGAAGCGATTGGCACCAGATTTTATCATTGTACGGTACTGGCTTCCCTTTATGGCACCCGCTTTTGGCACAATACTAAGGGTCGTAGGGCAAAACAATTATACAAAAGTGATCTGCATTGCAGACAACATTATCCCCCATGAAAAAAGAATGGGAGACAAAATACTCACATCCTATTTCAACCATGCAGTTGATGGTTACATCACAATGAGCGCACAGGTTCAACATGATATCGCCACACTTGGGATTAACAAGCCAGTGCAATTGCTTCATCATCCCCTGTTTGATCATTTTGGAAATCCACTCGAAAGCATGATGGCCAGAAAGGAATTGGGCATTGAACATCAGGGAGGATTGCTTTTGTTTTTTGGTTTTATCAGGCATTACAAGGGATTGGATTTGTTATTAGAAGCTATGGCTGATCCTCGTATCAAAAAAAGTGGATACAAGTTGATTGTTGCTGGAGAATTTTATGAGGATGAAGAGAAATACACGCGTATCATTAAGTCTCATCAGCTGGAGGATCAGGTAATCTTGTTCAATGAATTTATCCCCGAACATAAAATCCGCTATTTCTTTAGCGCCGCTGATGTGTTGGTGCAACCCTATCGACATGCAACCCAAAGCGGTGTAACACCACTGTCCATGCATTTTGAATTGCCCATGATAGTAACCGATGCCGGAGGCCTGAAAGAAATGGTGATTGATAAGGTCAGTGGGCTTATTGTGCAAAAGGATTCAACATCTATTGCTAATGGTATTCTTGCATATTTCATGAAAGGAAAGGCATTTTTCATTCCCGCCTTGGTACAACAAAAGAAATCTTATTCTTGGTCAGTGATGGCCAATGGAATCCTGGCCTTTTGGAACAGCCTGAAGAGCGAAAAGAATGCTAAATAAACAGCTTAGGCCATAGATTCCGTTCATTTTATCCGAATTTTGTACCATAAATATTTACTGTGAACAAACGATTTCTCCTGCTGATCATTTTTACTATCTTTTTGAACACGATGATGGCACAATCATTGCTCAAAAAAGAGATTGATACAATCCTTGTTCAACAGCAAGACAGCCTTGTCAGTTATGGGCAACAAATAGTTGCTTCAACTGATGCTGCCACAAGGTTTCGTTCAGATAGTTTTTTTACCAGAATTTTGGTGAGAGCACTCAAAACGCCCCATTCGTTTCAATTTCCTTTTGATTCACTGACGACTATTTCAAGGGTATACGCACCAGACAGTGCTTTCAGGATTTTTACCTGGCAGGTCAGCAGGGATGAAGATTTACACAGAAGACATGGTGCCATTCAAATGAAAACCAATGATGGAAGTTTAAAGTTATTTCCGTTGATCGACCGAAGTTTTCTGATCAACGCCCAAAAGGATACGGTTACCAATCATGAATGGTGGATTGGCGCTATCTATTACAAGATCCTGATGCATGAATTCAACAAGAAAAAATACTATACCCTATTGGGATATGATGAAAATTCCATCAGAAGCACGAAGAAAAGGATTGAAGTGATGCATTTTAACGACAAAGGCCAACCTGTTTTTGGAGGATCATTTTTCAGTTTTGCCCAGGATACAGTAAGGAAACAAGATCAATCCAGGTTTTGGATTGAATACAAGAAAAATGGCAACGGCAGATTGCTCTACGACGAAGAAATGGGAATGATCATGTATGATCATCTCATTTCAGAGACGAATGAACCCGCCAAAAAGTTCACCTATGTTCCTGATGGTGATTATGAAGCCTTCAAATGGGTCAATGGGAAATGGCTACACGTAGAAAAAGTTTTTACTTTCAAACTAATGGATGGACAGGCACCCGTGGAAAAACCACTGAATGAAAGCAAATTGAAGCCGGTTAAAAAGGGTTAATCATCCAGTTTCAATACAGCAAGGAATGCTTCCTGTGGTACTTCAACATTGCCTATCTGGCGCATCCTCTTCTTGCCTTCCTTTTGTTTTTCAAGCAATTTACGTTTACGGCTGATGTCACCGCCATAACATTTGGCTGTCACATCCTTTCTCATGGCGGAAATATTTTCCCTTGCAACCACTTTGGCACCAATAGCCGCCTGAATGGCAATCTGAAATTGCTGACGCGGCAACAACTCTTTCAACTTTTCACAAAGTTTTCTTCCAAACTCTTGGGCGCGGCTGCGGTGAATCAATGCAGAGAGGGCATCTACTTTTTCACCGTTTAACAGGATATCCATCTTCACAATATCACTTTCCCTGTATTCAATCGGCACATAATCAAATGAGGCATATCCCCTGGTCTGGCTTTTCAGCTTATCATAAAAATCAAAAACAATCTCGGTAAGAGGCATTTCAAAAATCAACTCAACACGCGTCTGTGTGAGGTAGCTCTGGTTGATCAACATTCCACGTTTGCCAAGGCAAAGTGTCATGATATTACCGATATATTCTGGCTTGGTGATGATTTGGGCTTTGATGAAGGGTTCATCAATATTGTTCATCTGGGTAGGATCAGGCATTTCACTGGGGTTGTTTACCCTAATGATGTCGCCTTTCGTACTGTAAGCAATGAAGCTTACGTTCGGAACTGTGGTAATTACCGTTTGGTCGAATTCCCTTTCCAAACGCTCCTGGATGATTTCCATGTGGAGCAGTCCAAGAAAACCACAGCGAAAACCAAACCCGAGTGCCTGTGAGGTTTCTAGCTCATAGGTCAGTGATGCATCATTCAATTGCAACTTGTCCATGCATTCCCTGAGTTCCTCAAAATCTTCTGTAAGCACTGGGTAGATTCCTGCAAAAACCATTGGCTTAACCTCGGAAAAGCCCTTGATCATGGGGGCAGGATTGATGGCATTGACAATGGTATCACCAACCTTTACTTCCTTTGCATTCTTTATTCCAGTGATCAGGTAACCAACATCACCACACTGTACTTTTTTCTGTTCCTGCATGGTCAGTTTCAAGATACCTACTTCATCAGCAACATAGTCTTGGTCAGTAGAGATGAATTTGATTTTCTCCCCTTTGGTAATACTGCCATTCATGATGCGGTAGTAAACAATGATTCCCCTGAAGGAATTGAAAACACTGTCAAAAATGAGTGCTTGAAGCGGAGCCTCAGGATCACCTTTTGGACAAGGAATCCTGTTTACAATGGCATCGAGAATGCCTTCAATACCTATGCCTGTTCTTCCGCTGGCCAATAGAATATCTTCTGATTTACACCCTATCAATTCGATGATCTGATCCTTTACCTCTTCAATCATGGCTCCATCCATGTCAATCTTGTTGATGACGGGGATGATTTCAAGGTTATTGTCAACAGCAAGATAAAGGTTGGAAATGGTTTGGGCCTGAATACCTTGTGTGGCATCTACCAGCAAAAGAGCGCCTTCACAGGCGGCAAGTGCACGGCTAACCTCATAACTGAAGTCAACATGTCCTGGAGTGTCAATAAGGTTGAGGATATATTCTACGCCATCTGTATGCTTGTAGTTGATTTGGATGGCATGGCTTTTGATGGTAATGCCTTTTTCTCTTTCAAGGTCCATATCATCGAGGACCTGATCCATCATTTCCCTTTCACTGATGGTATTGGTGGTCTGTAGCAAACGATCCGCCAAAGTAGATTTGCCATGATCAATGTGTGCAATGATGCAGAAATTCCTGATTTTTTTCATCGAATGGGTTCAGCGGTAAAACGATTATTGTTACTGGTTCTTGAGATTTGCAAAGTTAGTCAATTTAAGTGTGCTTAGATCTTGGAATATGATAACATAATGTAAGCAAGTATTTTCATTGATTTATATCAAAAAAATGCCTTACCTATTTCAAGGCCTTGATGATTTGAATGAATTCAGTGGCAATCAAAGATGCACCGCCCACAAGTCCTCCATCAACATCTGGTTGTGAAAAAATTTCATTGGCGTTGGCCCCTTTTACACTTCCGCCATAAAGTATGGAGACATTGGCTGCAACAGCTTCGCCAAATTGAGTTGACAATACAGTCCTGATATGGGCATGCATTTCTTGTGCCTGTGCAGCTGTAGCCGTTTTTCCTGTACCGATAGCCCAGATGGGTTCGTAGGCAATAACAACCTTTTGAATGGTCTCACCATCAAGATGAAACAAGGACTCGTTCAATTGCACTGCTACGTAATCATTTTGACCATCATTATCCCTGATGGCGATTGGTTCACCACAACAAAAAATTGGGGTTATTCCTTTTGAAAGACATCGGTCAACTTTTTCAGCCAGTTGTTGATTGGATTCTGAAAAGTATTCCCTTCTTTCACTATGTCCTAACACACAGTATTGAATATTGATGGATGACAGCATATCTACAGATACCTCACCAGTATAGGCACCAGCTGTTTTGTTATGACAATTTTGGGCTGACACATACATATTGGCTTTGTTATCCAACTGTTGCATAGCACTCACCAAATAAGGAAAGGGAACTGCGAATATTACACGCTGATTATCATTTACTTGCACATCTGAATGGATAATTTCATTGAGAAGTTTAGTTCCTTCTTCCAACGTATTGTTCATTTTCCAATTGGCGGCAGCGATCTGTTTTCTCATTGTTGAATGGTTTTAAGGTAATATGTTTTAATTGATTCAAATGCTGCTGTTGTGGGTTTTTGTCCCTTCATCATCATCCAGCGGTGAACTTCTTCCAATAACTTATCGAGATCATACTGTTGTTCCATCCCCCATTGAAATGGAGCAATATATTTAGGGAATAGTGCATCAGGATTAAAGACATTTGAAAAACCTCCAATTACCGTTCCGCTGTTGAAACTTGTATTGATGGCGGTTTTTACATGGTCACCCATGAGAATACCCGCTTTTTTACCGGCATTGACAAAGGATGAAGTACCCATGTTCCACGCTTTCAATTCACCAGCGGTATTTTTCAGGTTGGAGCAACTGGTTCCTGCACCCATGTTGCACCACTCTCCAACATAGCTGTCTCCCAGGTAACCATGGTGGCCTTTGTTGGAATAAGCGTGTAAAATGGTATTTTTTATTTCCCCTCCTGCCGTGCAATCATTCCCAATGTTGGAACCTGCATACAAGGCTGCTCCCATTTTAACCAAAGCTCTTTTTCCAATATAAAGGGGGCCTCTGAGCATGCTACCCTGCATAATACATGCGTCTTCATCAATCATCACCGGACCTTCGTCCGTATTGACAAAGCAATGTTCCAACCGAGCAGTTGGGTGTATATACATAGGATGGATTCCGGTTTTTGATACCTGCGCTGTGTGAGCATTGGTTTCAACATTTGGCTTTAGCAATTGAATATCATCCAATACCAATGATGTATTGTGCTGAATGATATCCCAAGGAGAGTTGATATCAAAAAATGAATCGTTGGGGGCAGTTTTTTGTTCAAAAAAGGATTTGATGTCCAATGCAATCTTTGGAATCAACCGGGCATCCCAGATGATATCTGCTGATCCGTCTTCGGCAATGATCTCGAGGTCAACATGTTGGGACAAAGCGATTGTCTTCCATTTGTCGGCAACAGTTAAAATTCCTACCCTCAGATCGATAAATCGCCTTGTGAGTGTAAGTGGGAAGAAATCTTTTTGAAAATCGCTGTATTGTAAAAGGAGTTTGGGCATGTTGTTAAGACAAAGCTACAACCTTGAAAGCAAAAGAAAAACCCTCCATGTGGAGGGTTTGTTGAAATTACTTTTTTGCGTATTTCTTTTTGAATTTGTCGATCCTACCTGCAGTATCTACCAGTATGTTTTGACCGGTAAAGAATGGATGGGAGGTGTTGGAAATTTCAAGTTTAATAACAGGATATTCGTTACCGTCTTCCCATTTGATCATTTCTTTAGACTGTGCAGCTGAACGGGTCAAGAATGATGTACCATTGCTCATGTCTTTGAAAACTACGAACCTGTAATTGTCTGGATGGATAGCTTGTTTCATTGTATTTATTTTTATGCTACATGGATTTGGCCATGGCATTTATGAAGTTGCAAATGTACTGTTTTTTAATATAAAAAATCAGATTGTTCTAATCTAGCTCCTCATGTTTTCAAATTGGAGGGGCAAATCCAGGTCAGCAGTCTTGCAAACCTGCATAACTGCTTGAAGATCATCGATTTTCTTACCTGTAACCCTCAGGATGTCATCCATGATCTGCGACTGAACCTTGAGGCCTGAATCTTTGATTAGTTTATTGATTTTTTTGGCATCCTCCTGCTTTAATCCATTTTTTACCACAATATCTTGTTTGACAGTCTTGCCGCTTTGGTAAGCATCTTTTGACATGTCAAAGGCATGTGGAGAGATGCCCTGCTTGTTGGCACGATTGATCAGGATCTCAACAAGCTGACGCATTTTCATGTCATCAGAAGTTTCTAGGGCAAGCTTCATGTCTTTTTTGTTGAAATCAATTTCAACAACTGAATCTTTAAAATCGAACCTGTTGGCTACTTCTTTTTTGGTGACATTCACTGCGTTATCGAGGAGCTGAGGATCAACTTTACTGAGGATATCAAATGATGGCATAGATTGGCTATTTATTGTATAAGGTGAATTTCCGTCCTGAATCGATCCACAACCAGGCTCCAAACAAAAATAGCATTACGGATATGAGTTCTGCCTGTGTAGGATGCATTCCCAACAAATCATAGGTTGAGTTGACACGTATTTTTTCAATAAAAAAACGCTCAATTCCATTCAGCATCAAATACAGTCCAAACATCCTGCCAGGGGAAACAATTCTTTTTCGCAGTGACCAAAGCAAAATGAACAGCAATGTTGAAGCGATGATTTCATACAAGGTGGTTGGAAAAACCGGTGGGCTGAGCTGTGCACAATAATTTCCTGTACAATCTTTCATTGGTATCCCTACTCCATTAACATTATGGGGATAATTGTAGGCCCAAAACCAATTGGGTAAAATGGAGGAACCTTCAAAAGAAGCATGTGGAATATTGTCTATGCTGCCGTATTCAGCAACAAGTTGCCTTGTGTATTCAGGATACTGCAAAAGGGATTTATCAAAATCAGCAGGGGTGGCCAGTTCAATCGAATTGGTTTCACTGACTTTGTAGGCAGTATTGAAAATACCCCAGTCTCCATCTCCTGAAAAATGACACCCCATCCTGCCTATGGCATAGGCAATCATCAATGCGGGTGCGGCAGAATCACACAAATGCCTGATACCTATCTTCTTTTGCTTTGCAAAAAGAATGATGGTTACGGATGCAAGAATCAATCCTCCATAAAAAGTAAGGCCGCTGGGTGCCAAAAGATTGCCTATCGGATCCTGGATAAACCTGTCCCAATTTTCTAAATTGTCAAAAACTTTTGCACCGATGAAACCAGCAATGGCGGCATATACAGTGATATCTCCAACCCTTTCATGGGGGTAAACCTTTACCTTCCTTTCCTCCGGTTTAGCCAAGGCTTGTTTCTTCTTTTCATGGTATTTTAACCATGAAAAAAGGGCTCCCAGGAGCAATCCTCCAAGAAGGCTTCCTTTCGAGGAAAAAATATAATCTTGAGGATTGACCTGGCTGTCATTGAGGAATACACCCAATATTTTATATCCTACCACGAATCCAAAGACCAAGTTGAAAATCAGCTCAGCCTTGCTTGCTGGTTTACCCACCACAATGGTTTCTTCTAGTGGGGAGAGCAGCCCGGACTGTTCTCTGCGTTTCAACTCTTTTGAGAGCATTACAGCAGCAACAACAAAGGCGACGGCAACCAACAATCCAAAAGTATTGATGTACTGGGTAAATCCCCAGGGTTCAATGCCGAGCGCATCCTTCAGGAAAAAATAAAGGTTCGGATACATAGGATCAATTGCAGTATTCTTCGTAGGCTGCCATGAGGTTTTGAGCAATCATTTGTGCAGGCCTTCCTTCGATCTGATGTCTTTCAATCATGTGCACCAGCTTGCCATCCTTGAAAAGGGCAACAGCTGGTGAAGACGGAGGATAAGGCAAAAGATGTTCTCTTAAACGTTGAACTGCCGCAAGATCAAAGCCGGCAAAGGCAGTGGTCAGATGATCGGGGCGTTTGGTTGAATTGTGTACAGACATGAGCACACCTGGTCTTGCACTACCGGCTGAACAGCCACAAACAGAGTTTAGAACTACAAGTGTTGTGCCTGCGGCAGACAAAATTTCATCTACTGAAGCGGGGGTTAAAAGTTCATCAAACCCGTTCTCAGTAAGCTCCTCTTTCATTGGAATCACTATTTCTGCTGGATACATATTGTTAAGATTTTAAGCGAAGTTACACATTTGCCGGTTTTGAGTTAATTTCGTTCAAACAAAGTTTGATTTGAAGAGCATACTTTTTTTTATCATAGCCATTTTCCTATTTGGAATTGCATTTTCTCAGGAAACAAAGCAGGACAGCTTGATTCTCAAGCAAGACACCTTGATTGTCAAACAGGATACTATTAATCCTGTGCCTGCAGAGCCCATCAACCTTGATACCCTGCTCAGGATCATCAACCTGAATCCATTCTTCACGCTTCAGGTAGACTCTACTTTGATATATGACCTCCAGATCAACAAACCTTCTGAATTCTATTTCTGGTACCTTAAAAACGCTCCTATCGGTGTTAAAATAGACAAGAACACCGGATTGCTTTATTTTAAGGCAGAAAAATCATATTTCAAAAGCGGAAAACTTAAATATGATATCCCTTACAAGGTTGAGGTGGGTGTACAGAACCTGAGGGATGCAAAAGATCGCATTGAGGAAGGTTTTACCATCATGTTTTACAGTACTGAGGTGGTTATTTCAAAGTTGAAACCTACCATTGGCAACACTGTACTTCTTGAAGAGGGAGATTCTATCAGATTCAGGGTTCAGTGTGAAACCGGTAGCTTTCCTGTTGAGCAAATCACCATCAATTCCAACCTACCCATCAGCAATTTCAAATCAGTCAACAATTGCGATGATGAGTTTGGCTGGATGGTTCCTTACGATTTTATCCGGGAAAATGATACTGCCCGCCAGAAAATCCTTGTGCTTCAGTTCATTGGAACTGACAAATTCAGGAACAGCGACACGGCAACAGTAAGGGTTTTTATCCGGCCTGGCATCAACTACCCACAAAAAAACCAGGAACATCTTCAGGTTACCAATGAAATGAAAAAATATGTCACCAACCTTAAACTGACATTTTTTGTGATCAGCACAAACATCAAAAAAACAAAAAATACAAGAACAGGTTTTGACATTACCGGTTCATCAACAGCCATGTTGGGTACCATTATCTCCAGTACAGGAACCTCTATTGGTGCAAAAAATATGGGAAAGGTTTTGCCTTCAGTAGGACTTACCCTTGTTCCGGTAAAAGAGGCCGTATCTCCCAATAAAGTCCAGGAACAAAATACCGCTTCTCAGGTCAGGGCTACCATCAAGAGGCTTGATTACATGATGACTGAGAACATGACCATTGGAGACCGGGATCCTGAAATTCTGGCCAAAACAAAAAAACTTCGGGATGAGCTAAAGCAATCCCAGCTTCAACTGGTAGATCTTCCATTGGTTGAATTTGACCCTCGTTACACCCAGGATGATGCTGAAAAATACTTCAACAATCCCAAGGTCAACAAGAAATACAAGCTCAAGGTCAACTAAACAAGTTCAATTTATTGGTAACCAAGAATCTTGAGCATGCTCTGTGCTGTTTGTTCCTTTGCATAAACCCATTCATGCAGTTTACCATGCTTATCCTTTCCTACAATGATATGTTTGGGTGATGGTATCATGCAATGTTTGATTCCGCCATATCCACTGATTTGATCTTGATAAGCCCCAGTGTGGAAAAATCCAAGATAAAGTGGTTCTTTTGAACCATCTCCTGTTATTTTAGGCAAGAATACTTCATTGATGTGTTCCTCAGAATCATAGTAATCATGGCTATCACAGGTAAGCCCACCCAATACTACCCGTTGGTATTCATTCTGCCATTTGTTGATGGGCAGCATCAGGAACTTCTCTCCTATACCCCAGGTATCAGGTAAGGTTGTGATAAAGGATGAATCGATCATATACCAGATTTCCCTGTCGTTCTGGACCTTCTCAGCCAACACTGAATAGATATGTGCCATGCTTTCGCCAACGGTGAAGCTTCCGAATTCCGTGAAAATATTCGGCATCGGAACCTTGGCTTTTTTACAGGCTTTTTTAATGGTGCCCACAATCTCATTGATCATGAAACCGTAATCATATTCAAAACCCAATGAATGCTTGATGGGAAAACCTCCACCAATATTGATGGAATCCAACTCAGGGCATATCTTTTTTAACTGGCAGTAAAGATTGATGACTTTGTTCAGTTCACTCCAGTAGTAGATATCGTCTTTTATTCCTTTGTTGAGGAAGATGTGCAACATTTTCAATTGAAATTTCTCTTCATACCCTTCTATCTGGTCTACATAAAACTCCAAAATATCTTTGGCCCTGATACCAAGACGGGAGGTATAAAAGGGGAAATTGGGCTCTTCCTCTGCGGCAACACGGATTCCCAGCTTAAATGGAACCCTGACGCCCCTTTTGTAACGGTCAAGCTCTTCCTTGTTGTCAAGAATCGGAATGACGTTTTTAAACCCTGTATTGATCAGGCGTGAAATGCGTGACGTATATGTTTTCTGTTTGAAACCATTGCAAATTATAAAAGTGTCCTTGGTTATTTTCTTTCTTTTGAACAGGTTATTGATGATTTCAATATCATAAGCAAAAGAAGTTTCCAAGTGAATGTCATGCTGCAAGGCCTCTTCAACAACAAATGAAAAATGAGAACTTTTGGTACAATAACAATAATGATATTTCCCTTCGTAATTGTGTTTCTTGAATGCCTTCTGGAACAAGTCCTTGGCCTTGTTGATCTGAGAACCAATTTTAGGGAGATAGGTAAGTTTTAAAGGGGTACCGTACTTGTCAATGATGGCCTTTAAGTCAAGATCATTAAAATGGAGGTATCCATCTTTTGTAACAAAGCCTTCTTGTGGAAAATAAAATGTCTGTTTGACAAGGTCTGTATAGGTATTGCTCATTTTACCGATTCGGTCTGTTTAAGTTGTTGAATTGCAAAGAAATACAAAATTAATTTTTTTCAGCGTCATACAATAAAAAACCGGATGTTTATTTGACATCCGGTTTACTGATTGAATCAGTATATACTATTTTACAGAATCAACCAATTGCTTGAAAGACTCAGGGTTGTTCATGGCAAGATCTGCAAGCACCTTGCGATCGAGATCAATTCCCTTTAGTTTAAGCTTATTGATGAACTCAGAATATTTCATTCCCTCTTCCCTGACTGCTGCATTGATACGAACAATCCAGAGACTGCGGTAGTCTCTTTTCTTAAGTTTACGACCAACATAGCTATAGGTAAGGCCTTTCTCGAGAACGTTTTTGGCTACTGTATAAACATTTTTCCTTTTTCCGTAGAATCCTTTCGCCTGCTTGAGAATTCTTTTCTTGCGGGCCCTGGAGGCTACCGCATTTTTTGAACGTGGCATATTGTAATAAGTTTAAATTTGAAGTAATGAAAAAGGCCTTATTTCAGGCGAAGGAGTCGTTTTACAAAATCAAGATTCGCATGATGAACAACACCTTGAACGCGTAGGGCTCGTTTGCGTTTGTTGGTTTTCTTGGTGAGCAAGTGACCTCTTGTAGGCTTTCTGTAAGTGATCTTTCCGCTGCCGGTGATCTTAAAAGTTTTTTTTGCCCTTGAATGGGTTTTAACTTTTGGCATGACTTT
>CANEWJ010000067.1 GCA_947442625.1 Chitinophagaceae bacterium | reverse complement strand
GGCTGGTTGCTCATGGAAAGTGAGTTGAATCCCCTCAAAACGATGGAGGAAGAAGCTCCTGCAGCACCACTGGTTGGGCTGATGGTCAGACCGGCTACACGGCCTTGTAAGCTGTTCACAAAGTTTTCACGCTGTGTTTCCTGGATATCATCCCCATCCACTTTCTGGACAGAATAACCCAGTTCGCGCGGATTCTTCTTGATGTCCATTGCCGTTACGACAACGCCTTCAAGCAGCCCTTCGTCTTGCGTCAGTTTTACATTGATGATGGTTTGTTCGGCCACCTTGATTTCCTTGGAAACAAAGCCCACTGAACTGAACACCAGTGTTTCACCCTTGGATACCGCGATGGTAAATTCACCTTTGGCATCTGTTTGTGAAGCCTTGGCTTTTCCTTTGATCGTTACAGTTGCATTGGAAACAGGCTGGTTGTTGGGCCCTGTAACCTTTCCTTTGATGCTGGTCTGTGCCATCACCATGGTGTGCAGCAACATGGAAAACATGATCAGCCATGTGATTTTTTTGAATTGTCTCATAAACGTTTGTTTTTGTCTTTTATAGACCTTGTTTAGCTATATAAAAAGTAGTTGGATGCCTATAAGGGGTTAGTCTTGCAGAGGACTGCGTGAAATAGGGCCGAAAGGTATAAATCTTGGGGGAAACAGACAAATATAGGGCTAAAAATATCAGTTTTTAAGCCCTTTTGCCGTTCCGCTCCAGTCAGGATCAGCTGCCCCTATCCAGTTTCCTGAGCCATCGTATTGGATGGCATGCACCCTTCCAAATTGTGCTGTTGTTTTGATTTCCTCGATTTTGATGCCGGACTGCCTCAGCAGGTCCATTGTTTTTGTGTCTTTCCAGAAGACATTTTTGTGGTTTTCAACCAATAACCTGTCAGGAAGCTGGTAGATTCTTCCTGCGGAAAGCGCCTGTTCAAGCGGCATGCCATGGTCAATCACCCTGCTGATGACCTGCACAATGGCGGGTACAATCCTGGCTCCGCCGGCAGCACCCAATGCCAGAAATGGTTTCCCATCTTTTAAGATGATGACCGGTGAAATATGTGAGGAAGCCCTTTCGCCTGGTTTCATTTCACCAAGATAAGGCCCCATGGTTGTGGCCAGTACGAATCCGTTTTTCTTTGAAGCTACTTTTGATCCCATCAGTGGACCCACAGACTGGGTTACAGAAACCATGTTGCCGTTCTGGTCACTGGCCACCAGGTGGGTTGTATGGCCATTGCTATGGTCTGCTGTGGCAGCAGTTACAGGAAGGGCCATTGTGTTGGGTAAACTGTCTTTCCATCTTTTTGCTGCATAGGTTCCAACAACCAGGCTGTCTTCCTTTGTTTTCAAAAGCGGTCGGTCTTCGTATGCCTTGTGGTGGGCTGCCGCGTGGTACTGGAGGTAATCCTTTTCAGAAACCTTGGAAAGATCAACTTGCTCCAGCATTTGAAGCATTTCAATCACGATGGCCCCATAGCAAGGCAGGCCTGTTCCAATGATTTCATATCCCCTGTACCTTCCCCTCACAATTTTTGCCTCTTCTGCCTTGTAGTTTTTCATGTCAGCAAGGGTCAGAAAACCGCCACCTTGCTTGATTTCTTCTGTCAGTGCATAGGCTATCCCGCCATTGTAAAAAGATTTTCCCTTGTCTCGGGCAATGGTTTTAAGTGTTTTGGCCAATGCGGGTTGTTTGAACAGTGATCCGCCTGCATACACGGTGTCTTTTTGAAGAAAATGGGCTACCGTTCCTTCAAACTTTCTCAGCTCTTTTATCTCAATCGATTCTCTTCTTGATTCTTCAGTCAGGAGGACATGCCCCATGGAAGCAGCTGCTATGGCGGGTTGTATCACTTGCTTCAGAGATAGTTTGCCATATTGTTGGTGGAGTTGGACAATACCTTTTACCATACCGGGTACACCAATGGTGCCATATCCATGCTCCGCTTCTTTTGCTTTTTTGACGTATCCTGCCGGAACCTGTGTAGTGGCATCCAGGCCTCTTACCCCTTGACCTGGAACAAAATAAATGGCCTGCAAACGTCCACCCAATCCACTCATGCTGGGTTCAACCACCGAAAGCATGAAGGAGGATGCTGCAATCGCATCAAAGGCATTGCCTCCTTGTTTGAGCATGAGCAGTCCTGCTTCTGTTGCCATGGGATGCGCGCTGGCCACCATGGCAGCAGCTGTATCTTGTTTTTGCTGTGAAAATGCCAGGCTGGTGATCAGCGTAAAAAGGAAGGGCAAGAATTGCTTCATTCAGTTGGAGTTATACAGTACAATAAAGAACAAAAGTAGATAATTTTTTCCGCTGCTTTTACTTGTATTGCAATCCCTCATCATACCAAAAAAGCCCATACTGCTTGCCTTTCAGGTAACCAGGCACGTCTGAAAGTTGTTGCTGCGCCTGGTCTTCAGAGATGGGTGTGGTAAAGGGCATTTTACCGCTGGGCTTGAATTTGCCTGTGATGATGTCGAGCAGGGCATCAGTGGTGGTGCCAAAAGTAGCCAGTATTCCTGCGAAATGCTGCTTCGTTTGCTCATTGTAGATCTCATCAATCACCCATGGATTGGTATAATTCACCGCCAGAATGGTTGGCTTCTTGGCTGTCAGCGCATTGATGTAGTTGATGTCCACTGCATTTTTGGATAGCGACAAATAAATCGGTGAGCCATTTGATTCAAACAGCGACTTTGATCCCGGGGTAATCCAAAGCAGGATCATGTCTGCTTCCTCAGGTGTTTTTACAAACGCGATGTCATGGTTGTTTTTGATGGGTTGGAAAACATTGCTGGCGGAGGAAGCGCCCCTTTTTTGGAAATAGGATTCAACATAAACCTTGGTCTTTTGTTTGATGGGAAGTGCGTTGTTTTCATTGCGCAGCAATACGATGGACTTGCGCATCGCAATGTCTGCTTTGGCCTGCAGGGCAGGATTGCCAACAAAAGCCACTGCCTTGTTTTCATCCACGTATGGATTTTCAAAAAGGCCCAATTCAAATTTTTCCATGAGCAAACGGTATACTGAATTGTCTACCAGTTTGATATCAACCATGCCAGATTTTACCGTTTCCAACAGTGGCGTTGGATCTGCAGAGCCAGAGTAAAGGTTCACGCCAGCCTCCATGGTTTTTTTATAGCGTTCTTTGATGCTGAGGTTTTCAGCACCCCAGGGCATCATTTCTATGGGGCCGGTATCAGAGTTGATGATGCCTTTGAAACCCAGGCTGTCACGGAGCAATCCGGTGATCACGGGCTTGTTGTAGGCATAGGCAATCTCTTCGTACTTCGTGCCCTGTGGAATCGAATAGTAGGGCATGATGGCCGATGTGCCTGCCTTGATGGCGGCCTTGAAAGGAATCAAATTGTTATGGAACATGTTGCCTGGGAAATGTTCATACTTGCCCCAGGAAAAATGGGGGTCTTGGCCCCCCACACCTGCTCCACCACCCGGGAAATGTTTGGTGGTCAGTGCAACGGAACTCGACGAAAGCTTTGTTCCCTGGAAACCAGTGACAATCTCATGCATCATCTTGCCAACCCATTCCGCATTCTCGCCAAAGGTTCCTTCAATCCTTTGCCACCGTGGTTCGGTGGCCAAATCAGCCATATACATATATCCTTTTCTCAGCCCGACCGCGGCCCATTCCTGTCTGGCAATGTCTGCAAATTCATGGATCAGTGTCAGGTCTCTTGTAGCAGAGAGCCCCAGCTCTCCGGGCCAGGTTGAAAAGGTTGTTGTGCCCACGCTGAGCCCTATTGAGGCATCTTTGGTGATATGGTTTCTTGGATTGGAGGCGATGATGGCTGGAATGCCCAGCCCGTCTGATTCACAGAGGGCCTGCAATTTGTTGGCCCATGCTGCTGTAATGCCTGTACTTGCATTGGCGCGCAGGATGAAATGACGGAGATGAAACTGTGTAACCCCTTTGGTTGTGCCTGCGGCCATCATCATGGGTAAAGGCAATGGTTTTCTGGTAAACATGTTCATGCTTTGCACCTGGTCTTCTTCGTTGAAATCGCTGCTGATGGAATCTGTTGATCTTTGTGCATCAAAAGACCGATCGTTTTTGAGTCTTGTTGTGCTGATGAGCATAAAGCCAACTTTCTGTTCTACAGACATTTGGGACAGGAGGTTCTTCGCCCTTGCGTCGTTCGAAAGCCTCCAATCCTCGTATGGGTCAAGCTTACCGTTCCTGTTGAGGTCCTTGAATTGCTGCTTGCCGATCTTGATCAGTTTGGCCGATCGGTATCCAAGCAAGGGTTGTTTTTTATCTGCGGATGTTTGCGCTGCTGATTCCAGCAGTGAAAAAGCAACCATCATGGCCATCAGGAAACAAGCTTTTTTCATGGTGTAGTGTTTATCGCTAAATATAATTTAAATCCTGGTGTGTCCATGTCAAACTTCTAAAACGATTTCGTGTAAATTGATTAACTTTTGTATAGATATGAATTGTTTGCAGTCAAATATTGTTCACGATTATCAAAGCCAAATGAAAAAAATCATTGTAACAACTGTGCTACTGTTTCAAACTGTTTTGTTGTTTGCTCAAGCCCAGATCCAGACAAAAGTCTACAAGTGGGGCAGTGGGAAAACGGCCATGTTTGATGGCGCTGGCGCGATTTTCTCCAAACAGGTATTGAAAGGCCATGCTATTGCTGGAGGGAAGAAATTAAAGTTCAACACTGGAGCCAATGGAGATGAACTTTTTTTCATCATCAAATATGGCCCTGTGCATGTAGAATTGAATGGCGTATCACATGACCTTGACAAAGGCTCTGTTGTTTTTCTCTTGCCAGGAGATGAGGTTGTATTTCAGAACAAACGCAAGGATGAAGTTGAAATCTATGAAATGCAGATGGCATCAACCTCCCCAGATCTTGCCAGAGGAAAAGCCGCAGGACCTTCTTTTGTGATGGATTGGTTTGACATGCATTTCAAGCCACATGACAGGGGTGGCGTAAGGCAATTGTTTGACAGAAAAATCGTGATGTCTCCTCGGTTTGACATCCACATCACTACGTTGAATCCCGGTTTGAGCAGCCATCCTCCACATACGCACAAAACAGAAGAGATCATCCTGATGATAGATGGAGAAGGGGAGATGGTGCTGGGAGCAACAAAGCAAAAGATCATTACTGGTGACGCTGCCTGGGTAGAATCCAATATCCCGCACAACATCACCAACATTGCCAAAAGACCTGCCGTCTATTTTGCCATCCAGTGGAATTAAAAGCATGAAAATGAAGTATATTTTTTCACTTGTTTTTTTATGCTGTATCAGTTCCCTGTCTGCTCAAGACAAGAAAAAAACATGGGTCTTCATCCTGGCCGGTCAATCCAACATGGCGGGCCGTGGTGCCGTTGAAGCAGAAGACACCATCACCAATCCAAGGATCAGGACCATCAACAAGCAAGGGCAAATTGTTCCTGCAAAAGAGCCGCTGCATTTTTATGAACCCACCATGGCCGGATTGGATTGTGGGCTTTCCTTTGCAAAAGAGATGATCAAGGATTGTCCGGAAGATGTCAATATTCTCCTCATTCCTGCTGCGGTTGGTGGAAGCAATATCCGCCAGTGGTTGGGGGACTCGATTCATCGTGGTGTACGATTGCTGAGCAATTTCAAAGAGAAAATGGCTCTCGCCAAACAGTACGGCACCATCAAGGGAATCCTCTGGCACCAGGGTGAGGGCGATGCCAATGAAAAGGGAATGCCGGTGTACAAGGAAAACATGCAAAAGCTGTTTGGTATATTCAGGGAGGAATCTGGTAAGAAGAAATTGCCCATCCTGCTGGGCGAACTGGGCGCCTTTAACCTCAATGCGGCAAAACAATTCAATCAGATCAATCAGATCATTTGGGAATATTCATCAACCGATAAACATACTGCTGTTATTGCCACTGGCGATCTTGGTCACAAGGGCGATAACCTGCATTTCAATGCAGCAGGGCAACGTGAGATGGGGAAAAGATATGCCGCAGCGATGTTGAAATTCAAAATGCACTGATGCCCAATTGGTCTGCAGTGATGCAGGTGATGACTGCGCCTATGGCATAGCCGCTGTCTCGCCAAAAACGAAAAATACCCATGCCTTTGCTGTGCCATCCACCAAGAATAAAATCACTTTTTTGTGTAATTGCCCTGATTAAAAAAATCAAAAACAGGCAAGGCTTCGTTTTTGTTTGAAGCGTCAAAGAACGTTGCATTGTCCCAGTGTGAGCCTTGTCCCCAGGGGGTTTTGGCTGAAGAGCTGATCCATGCAGGTTCCCAGTAAACAAGACCTGCACCACCGCCTTGAATGACCAGTTTGACCAAATCAATCATGTACTGTTTTTGTCCTGCAGGAGTGGCGGGATATCCAGGAACCAATGCCTTGTCGTCAAGAATATTGTTGGCGGGGTCTGCATTGGCGAGGGTATGCGGGTAGGCTGTTTCAACAACCATCAGCTGTTTTTTGTGCGTTGTCACCAGGTTGTTGATGAAGTAAGGAAGGTCTTTGGTTTTGACGGTAGACCAAAGTGGATAGTAGGAAATGCCAATCCAGTCATAAGGCTCAATGCCATTGGCACTGGCGTCTGCAAACCATTTGATGGCATTTTCAGGCTGTGCAATGTGCAGCATCACTTCAATCTTTTTACTGCTTTTGCTGCTGGCTTCGCGCACAGCTGCAATGCCTTTGTTCAGCAGGAATGCATTTCTTTTCCAGTCGATGATAGGTTTAGCTTTGTCCTCGGGTTGCAGGATTTCACTGTTGATTTCATTGCCAACCTGCACCATTTCCGGCAGCAGCCCTTCTTTGTTCAAGGTCAAAAGGGTGTTTAACGTATAGCCATAGAGGCTGTCTCCAAGCACATTCAAGTCTGTGATCGTAGACCAGGCCTTGGGAATATTCTGCCTGCCCGGGTCCGCCCAGATGTCTGAATAATGAAAGTCCAGCAGCACTTTCATGTTGGCAGCCTTTGCCCTGCGGATGCTTTTTTTCACATCCTCCAAACCACTATACCTGTTGATGCTTGGGGTATGCCAAAGCCGTAATCGCACAAGGTTGCAGCCTTTTTCAGCAAACAATGCATATGGGTCTACGCTGCTGTTGTTGCGTTGGTATTTGGCACCGGCATCTTCTACTTCATTCACATAGGAAAGGTCTCCACCAAGAACAATGGCGTTTGTGGCATTGGGAAGCTGAGAATTGGTTTTCTTGCATCCGAACAGCATAAAAATAATGATCAAATAAGCGGGAAGCGGGTGTCGCATTATCTAAATTTGTATTTCATCAATCCGATGATTAAATCTACGTAGAAATCAACTGTCAATACCTAAAACATTGGCGTTTGTGTTCAACCCAAAACATGCACATACATCATAAATTGGATAATCCCGTCTGGGAAGCATTGACAACAGAAGACAAACGATTCAATAGAGGAACCAATGCGCTGGGATTTTTTCCGGACGATGTTTCGCCTTTTGTTGGGATGAGGCACTGGGATGACCATGACCTTGCCATTCTTGAAAAGGAATTGCCTGCCAACAGGAGTTTCTCAGTGATGATGGCTGATCAGGTAAGCATACCCGCTTGTTTTGAGATTGTTTTTACAACACCATTGCACCAGATGGTCTGCACAAGGTTTCAACCCATTTTTGATAGCAGTTTGAGCACGCGCCAATTGGGCGACGCAGATGTTCCAGCCATGTTGGCTTTAACTGCCTTGACAAAACCAGGTCCATTTTTACAACGCACCATCGATTTCGGTAATTATGTTGGAATCTATGAGAATGGCGAACTGCTGGCCATGGCTGGAGAAAGGCTGCATGTAAATGGCTACACTGAAGTGAGTGCAGTTTGCACCCATCCCACTCATTTGGGAAAAGGGTATGCTTCTCACCTCATGTCTCATGCTTGTGAAACTGTCATCCAACGGGGCAACATCCCCTTTTTACATGTGAAGCAAGACAATACACGGGCCATTGCCAAATACGAGCACCTGGGCTTCAGCATCAGGTCAGCATTTTATTTTGCTGTGATCAAAAGGAGGATTTGAGGTATCTATCCAAATGAACCGGGTGTCAGTCCTTGAACATCGGTCAAGGAACCATACAGCCCTGTCAAACCCCGGTTTGGATTATTTAGCCTAATTTTGCAGTATAATTTACCACTATGGGCTTTCACATCAATCCTAAAATAGCTGCAAAAAGCAAAACGGCTACAGCCAAAAGCAACACGCAAGGCGGGTCTTCAAAGTTCATCGCCAAGCCAACCAGCACCAAATCTGCCGGTGCTACTAAAAAACCGGTGAAAACAGGTGGTTCTAGGGGAAGCTGATCAGGAGCAAACGTCTTATCGGATTATTGACCGATCATTTTCATGCCTACTTCTCCCAGCAAAGTGAAGAGTGAGCAACGGGCAATTACACCCATGCAACACCAGAAAACCAGTTTGTTGAGGGGAACATTGAATCCTACACCAACGCCAATGCTGATCGGGCCTCCAACAGTCATGGTGCCAATAACGCCCAGTCCTATCAGGCCATATTTGTCCCAGATTTTGAGTACGAATTTGCTCTTGGGCTTTTCCTCTTTCTTTTCCTTGCGGTACTTGCTCACCATCCGCTGTATCATGCCCCCCAGGTAGGCAGCAGCAAATACGCCCAACAATCCACCTGTAGTACTGGCGAGAAAAATGACAATGGGAGATAGTTTAAAGGCAAACCCTGCTGGTATGGCGGCATAAACCTCAAAAGTGGCGAGGCCTATGACGGTCAGTATTTTGAAAATCATTGTCGGTTTTTCTTGAACCGCGAAGCTAATCCGAAAAAAGCTACCCCCAGGTTAAATAAGCGCCAAAATAGATCAAGAAATTTATCGGTAAATTTGCATTTCATATTTGATGGAATGAAGGAAAAGCTGAATGGGCTGAAAGCACGGTTGAGGGGCGACCTATTTCTTGATGAAACAATGCGTACGTTGTACGCTACGGATGCTTCTGCCTACCGGGAAATGCCGTTGGCGGTTGCGGTACCCCAAACGGTTGATGATATCCAGCAGCTGATCGCTTTTGCCCAGGCGGAAAAAACTTCTTTGATTCCAAGAACGGCTGGCACTTCCCTTGCTGGCCAAGTGGTGGGCAGTGGAATCATTGTAGACGTTTCAAAACATTTCAACCAAATCCTTGAATTGAACAAGGAGGAAGGTTGGGTACGTGTGCAGCCCGGTGTGATCAGGGATGAATTGAATTTGTTCCTTAAACCCTATGGATTGTTTTTTGGTCCGGAAACCTCTACAGCCAACCGTGCCATGATTGGCGGGATGGTGGGCAACAACGCCTGTGGTTCCAATTCAGTGGTGTACAGGAGTACGAGAGAGCATTTGCTGGAGGTGAAGGCGTTTTTGAGTGATGGCACAGAGGCTGTATTTTCATCACTTTCCGCAGATGCATTTCATGAAAAATGTGAGCTCGATTCGCTGGAAGGCAAAATTTATTCATCAGTAAGGTCGATCCTGGGCAATTACGATAACCAGGTAGAGATCAGAAAAGAATTTCCAAAGAAATCAGTTGAAAGAAGGAATACAGGCTATGCCATTGATTTGCTGGTGGAAACAGACCCTTTTACTGCGGGGGGTCCGGCATTTAATTTTTGTTCACTGATTGCGGGTTCTGAAGGAACGCTGGCATTTATTACAGAAATCAAACTCAATGTAGTGCCTGCTCCGCCCAAAGAAACAGGCCTGCTCTGTGTGCATTTTAACTCTATTGATGAGTCTTTGCATGCCAACCTGATTGGCCTCAAATACAAGCCCAGTGCCAGTGAATTGATTGATCACTATATCTTGGAATGCACCAAAGGAAACATCGAGCAAAGCAAGAACAGGTTCTTTGTGCAGGGAGATCCCGGTGCCATTCTTGTGATTGAATTCACCAGGGACACAAGGGAGGAAATCCTCGCCATTACACAAGCGGTTGAAGCAGAGATGAGGGCTGCAGGGCTGGGCTATCATTTCCCTGTGCTCTTTGGTGCTGATACCAAAAAAATATGGACCCTCCGCAAGGCAGGCCTGGGATTATTGAGTAATCTTCCCGGAGATGAAAAAGCAGTTCCAGTGATTGAAGACACTGCTGTCGATGTGGAAGACCTGCCCAACTATATCCGCGACTTCAATGCAATCCTTGAAAAACATGGGCTTTATGCAGTACACTATGCACATGCTGGTTCCGGTGAGCTCCACCTTCGTCCAATCATCAACCTGAAAACGGTTGAGGGAAACCAACTGTTCAGGACCATAGCGGAGGAGGTGGCCACTCTGGTAAAAAAATACAATGGCTCATTGAGTGGTGAACATGGTGATGGAAGATTGCGTGGTGAGTTCATCAAACAGATGGTGGGAGAGAAAAATTATGGTTTGTTGAAGCAGGTGAAAAATGCTTGGGACCCGCACCATATCTTCAACCCCAACAAGATTGTGGATACCCCGCCCATGAACACCATGTTGCGGTATGAGCCGGGTCAGTTTACGCCGGAGTTCAAAACGATTTTCCGTTTTCACCAGCAAGATATTCTCCAGCATGCCGAGCAATGCAATGGATCAGGTGATTGCAGAAAGACCCATCTCTCTGGAGGCACCATGTGTCCCTCTTACATGGCTACGCGTGATGAGAAAGATACCACCCGTGCCCGTGCCAACATCCTGCGCGAATTCCTGACGCATTCTGACAAACAGAATCGCTATGACCACAAGGAAATCTATGATGTGATGAGCCTTTGTTTGAGCTGCAAGGCCTGCAAGAGTGAGTGTCCTTCCAATGTTGACATGGCCAAACTCAAGGCTGAATTTCTCCAGCATTATTATGATGCCAATGGTGTTCCTTTCCGTTCATGGTTGATAGCCAACTTCACCGCCGCAGCAAAACTGGGGTCCATCGCACCTTCACTCTATAACTTCGTGATGGGCAATGCCTTCACCGGCGGACTGGTAAAATCCCTTTCGGGGTTTGCCCAGAAGCGCTCGATGCCAGCCCTTTCCAAACAGACCTTGCGTGCATGGTTCAACAAACACCAGCATGTGCAATCACTTGCAGACCATCCCAAAAAAGTATACCTGTTTTGCGACGAGTTCACCAATTACAACGATGCGCATATTGGCATCAAAGCGGTTCAATTGTTGAATGCCCTTGGATATGAAGTCTTGATGCCAGTGCATGGAGAAAGCGGAAGAACCTGGCTGTCCAAGGGTTTGGTGAGAAAGGCAAAGATCATTGCCAACAAGAATATTGCCTTGTTCAGCACACTGATCAGCGATGCTACGCCACTGATTGGCATTGAGCCTTCGGCGATTCTGACGTTCAGGGATGAATATCCAGACCTGGCCACAGACCAGCACCTGGATGCAGCAAAGGCCCTGGCCAACAATGCATTCCTGATTGATGAGTTTATTGCCCGTGAGATCAATCTGGGAAGGATCACCAAAGACCAGTTCAATGCCAACAAGCGTGCGATACTGCTGCATGGCCATTGCCAGCAGAAGGCAGTCGGTTCACTGGCCGATTCGATCAAAATCCTTTCGTTTCCCGAAAACCATACCGTTGAAACCATCCCTTCAGGGTGTTGCGGCATGGCCGGATCATTTGGTTACGAAAAGGAACACTATGATGTTTCCATGAAGATTGGTGAACTGGTTTTGTTCCCATCAGTAAGAAAGCACAGCGGGACCTGCACAGTTGCTGCTCCGGGCACCAGCTGTCGCCACCAGATCAAGGATGGCACCAGCGTAAAAGCACTGCATCCGGTGGAGATTTTGTTTGAGGCGTTGGTTTGAGGTAAACTTTCAAAAGTTAGCCGGGGGGATAAAATCCTGTTTTCTTAAATTAAAATTTTTAGTTAACTTTGGCGTTAGTAACGCATTAAATTAGTATGATCATTTCTTTCGGTGATAAGGATACCCATAAAATATGGGAAGGTGAGAGAGTCAAGGGCTTTTCAACAGATATTCAAGAAATTACCAGGAGGAAACTCAGGATGTTGAACAGCTCACAGGACATCAATGACCTGATGGTTCCTCCATCAAATAGACTTGAAAAACTGAAAGGAAAATTCAAAGAATTTTATTCCATTCGTGTCAATAGCCAATGGAGAATCATTTTCAAATGGAACAATGGAAATGCGGAACTGGTTGAAATCATCGATTACCATTAAACCCAAAGATATGAGCAAGTTAAAAAATATTCATCCCGGCGAAATTCTTCTTGAAGAGTTTCTTGTTCCTTTAGAAATCACGGCTTACAGGCTTTCAAAAGATATTGGCATTCCACAAACGCGGGTGTCTGAAATCATCAAAGGGAGAAGGCGCATTACAGCTGATACTGCATTGCGACTTTCTATTTATTTTGGGAATAGTGCTAGATTTTGGCTAGGGCTGCAAGATGACTTTGATATTGAAGAGGAAACAAATCAGAAGAAGACTGTCTTCAAAGCAATCAGACATTTTACTAACAAAGCAGCATAATCAAATTCATCCAATGCTTGACCTTTTTGGTTTCTCTGATCCTGCTGTCAATCTCCTTCCTTGCGATGGAGAAGTTCATTATTATGGCAAGCTCATGTCAAAGCAAGAAGCAGATGGATATTATACCGCCTTGCTCAACAACATTGCTTGGGAAAATGACCAGGCCATCATTTTTGGAAAGCGCATCATCACCAAACGCAAAGTGGCCTG
>CANEWJ010000066.1 GCA_947442625.1 Chitinophagaceae bacterium | reverse complement strand
TGACTGAATCTAAATGTAAAATATAAAGAAAAAGGTCACCGTTTGGTGACCTTTTGTGGGAGTTGACGGGATCGAACCGCCGACCCTCTGCTTGTAAGGCAGATGCTCTAAACCAGCTGAGCTAAACTCCCAAACGGGGTGCAAATATAGATATCAAATTCATTGATTCAAAATAAATTCTTCAATTTATCTTAGGATTTCGCAATAACCGCTTGAAAAACAGGGCGAATCTACCTTTTATACAATCTAATTTGAGTATGTTTGATGTTCAAACATTAAAAATAAGTAATTATGAACTTGATTGAATCATTGGAATGGCGTTATGCCACCAAGCGAATGAATGGCGAGCAGATACCTGAAGAAAAAATGAACCATATCCTTGATGCGGTGCAGCTGGCGCCAAGCTCATACGGTCTAACCCCTTACACTGTAATTGTAGTACAAGACCCTGCAGTGAAAGAAAAACTGGCCCCTCAATGCTACAACCAGCCACAAATAAAAGAATCTTCTGCCCTATTGATTTTTGCGCCATGGAAAAACATCAATGATGCCCATGTTGATACCTATATGCAGGAAATTGCCACAACAAGGAGTATTCCTGTTGAAGCACTTGCAGATTTATCCAATAGCATCAAAGGAAAAATAAAGAGCAGTACTCCGGAAGATTTGCATGCTTGGGCTTCAAAGCAGGCGTATATCGCACTCGGGTTTGGGCTTGCTGCAGCAGCGGTTGAAGCCATTGATTCCACCCCCATGGAAGGATTTAACCCAGCCGGTGTAAATGAGGCACTGGGATTGGAAGCGAAGGGATTGAGTGCAGTATGTATGCTGGCACTTGGATACAGGGATGCTCCACAAGACTACCTTGCCAATGCAAAAAAGGTAAGAAGAGACAAGGAAAAACTATTCATGAGGTTTTAATTGTGTCCAATTTTACCTTTTGTTGAAAATATCAACCAAAAACTGAACCATCTTTCTACAAGATGGTTTAGTTTTTTAGATCATCAACCACTGACATGAACTTCAAATTTCTCTTTGTTATTTGCTTTGCAACTTTATTTATCTCTGCATCAAAAGCACAAAATATCCCCCAGGCACGCATCAGCGGATATGTTATCGATAAAAATACCCAAAAACCATTGGCGGGTGTAACCATTGAAATACTTGGAACAGGAAAAGGCGCCAGCACTGACTCAACTGGATTTTTCAGGACTACTACGTCCCCCGGCACTTATAACTTCAAGGTCACAAGGATTACTTATACCGCAAAAACAGTCAACAATGTTGTGCTCACCTCAGGAAATGAAACAACTTTGAGCATAGAGTTGGAACCTGAAAGCAAGAATCTTGACGAAGTTGTCATCCTCAACAGAAGAAACTCTGCCAGGGCCACAAGCCTGGAGTCTCCTTTGAGTGTGCAACGCATGACCACCGAAGAAATCAAGCGAAATCCTGGCGGAAACTTCGACATCAGCAAAGTGATACAATCCCTTCCCGGTGTGGGCGGTGGCGTTGGTGGAGGTGGCTTCAGGAACGATATCATCATCCGTGGCGGAGCACCCAGTGAGAATGTATATTATCTTGATGGGATTGAAATCCCGGTCATCAACCATTTTGGTACACAGGGCAGTGGAGGTGGGCCTCAGGGCATCCTCAACGCCAACTTCATTGAGGAAGTCAAGATGAATACCAGTGCATTTGATGCCAGATACGACAATGCACTCAGCAGCGTACTTCAGTTCAAACAAAAATCAGGCAACAACTACAAGACCCAGGGAAATGTCATCCTCAGTGCCACTGAACTGGCCATTACCCTGGATGGACCGCTATCTAAAAAAACAACATACCTGGCTTCCATCAGGAGGAGTTACCTCCAACTCTTGTTTGAAGCGATTGATCTTCCGATCAGGCCCAATTACTGGGATTACCAATTCAAAACAACCACAAGAATCAATGACAAAACAACCCTGAGCTTCATGGGTATTGGCGCCATTGATGAATTTAAATTTGCTGCACCCAAAGAAGCCAGTGATGAAAAACTCTATGTGATCAATTCCAACCCCATGATCAACCAATGGAACTATACCGTTGGAGCCAGCCTTAAAAAACTCACCACAAATGGATACTGGAACCTGGCATTGAGCAGAAATACCCTGAACAACCAGGCAGACAAATACGAGGACAACGACAACCCCAGCGATGCCACCAGAACCCTGATGACCAACAGTACTGAAACCGAGAACAAGCTCCGATTCGATGCCAGTACAACCATCAATGAACTCAAACTCAGTTATGGTGTCAGTGCGCAGTATGTTGATTTTGACAACAGCTATTTCAATGTTTTCAGAAAAGCGGTCAAAAATACTGCAGGCACCATCATCCAGCCGGCAGTGATTGTCAACAGCGTAAACAAGGTCGACTTCCTCAAATATGGTGCATTTGTACAGCTGAGCAAAAGAATAATGAACGAAAGGATGGCCATCAGCCTTGGAACCCGCATCGATGGAAACTCCCTGGGCAACAGCGAGGCCAACCCGTTCAAACAATTCTCCCCTCGCCTGTCTATCAGCTATGCTGCAACAAGCAAGACCAACCTGAATGCCAGCATTGGCCAATACCACAAGCTTCCTGCCTATACCCAACTGGCTTTCAGCAATCCCCTGATCTCAACGGTAAGCACAAATCCTGGCAAATACATCAGCAGTACACATTATGTTGCTGGTATTGAACACATGCCCAGCAGTTCCCTGCGGTTCACCCTGGAAGGATTCTACAAAGGATATTCAAACTATCCCATCAGTTTGCTGGATGGAGTGAGCCTCGCCAACAAGGGTACAGAGTTTGGCAGCATTGGCAATGAGCCCATCAGCCAGGCTGGAAAAGGCAAGGCCTACGGTATTGAATTCCTGGCACAGAAGAAGTTGACCAAGCGTTTCTTTGGCATCCTGAGCTATACGTTCTATCATTCCACGTTTACCAATCAAAAGGCAGAATACATCCCTGCCAGCTGGGACAACCGCCACCTGGTCAGCCTTACCTGGGGCTATAAGTTCAAAAGGAACTGGGAACTTGGCCTGAAATTCAGGTACCAGGGTGCAGCGCCTTATACCCCTTTCGATATGACCGCTTCACGCTTGAATTACCTCACCCAGGGAACAGGTATACTTGATAACAGGAACTACAATTCTCTCAGGCTGGATGCCTTCCATGCGAGTGATGTGAGGATTGATAAAAAATGGAATTTCAACAGCTTCACCCTCGACCTTTATCTTGATGTAACCAACTGGTACGTGGCCAAAACACCAGGTACAGCACAGTATACATTTAAAAGGAACGGAACTGCGGGATTCGCCACCACCGATGGAAATCCAATCCGGATGGATGGAAGCAATGCCATCCCCTTGCTGCTGGAAAACAATGACGCCTTCTCCACACCAAGTTTTGGTTTTATTGTTGAATTCTAATTGGAAAGCAGATTGATGGGCATGATGAATTCCCAGCGGTTTGGATTCGGGGGTTTTACAAACAGTTTTGTATCCAACAACCTGCTGTACCGCAGTCCAAAGGTTACGCTCTGCTGGTTCCACCATTTGGAATCAAAGTAAATCTCCGTTCCCGCGCTCCTGAAGTTGATGACCTTCCCTGTCCTCAAGCTCTTCAGGTGCATGTCGTCATAAAAGAAATTGCTCCTGACCCTCAAAAAATAGACAATGTTGCCAATGCCGAGATCGGGATAGAGCAAGGGCATATGGTAATTGAAGGATGTTCGCCACATGCGGGGATAATCAATGGCATAATAACCCCTGGCCATGGCAAACCCATTCGAAAATGAATACTGCCTTAGCGTGTCCCGCATCTGGTAGTTGAAACCCAATACCAGTGAATGGTTGCGACCGACCCCAGGCAAATAAAGTTGGGAACTCCAAAACAATTGGTTGGCACTGGTATTGCCAATGGCCATCCTGCTTTGCAAGCGGGTCACCATTGCGAACCGCGGATAGATGTGCTGGACAGCCTGCTGGGTTTGCATGGACCAGCTGACCTGGTGCTGCAGGTAGGGAATGAACCTGTCTTTGAGTGAAACAGCATTCTTTGTATCATAATCAACGGATACAGCATGGATTCTTGTAGAAAGATCGAGCTGCTTGTACAACTTTCCAGCAGTGAAATTCAAGGGTAACCTCAAACCAACATTTCCAGTCCATTCATTCCAGCGGATCAACCGACTGCTGTCCTTGTACGTTCTGTCGATGGTATAATTGGTTCCTCCGGTAATCCATGGAAAAAGACCGCCATAGGCCAAATTCACCCCCACCCGGTGAGACCCCTCATTTTCATTGTACACGTATTCGTAGGAGGAAACCATTGTATTGAGCAGGTTCTGCCCATAGAGGGAAAAGCTCCACTCGGGTTGTTCATAAAAAGGCCTCCATGAATGGATTCGGAACAGGCCATCCGCTTTTTTGTAATCTGTTATCGAATCAATGGAAGCATTGACATCTGCCATCAAATCTACTTCACTTGCTGGTTTCAATGGATTGATATGGGCTTCGGTAAAGCGATACTCGGCACTAAAAACCTGCTCACCTTCGGCTGAAGGACTGCTGTACACTATTTTTTTGCCGTTTTCATGGATATCTCCAGCATAAGATCCGGTAACCCCCTCTGCTAGTATGCCTGTTTTGCCAGACGCCAGATCATGCTCCCAAAACTGGTTGGTTTGCCCCTGGGAAACAGTAAACATCAGCTTATTACCCCTGATCCTGAGGAAAGACATCGGTGCATTGGTGTACGGCAGTAGTTCAGAAAGGGAACCAGTTTGAAGATCCAACCGCAACAAAGCAGATACCCCATTATCCCTTCTCCCAATAACATAAACAATTGAATCTGAGTGATTAAAAACAGGATAGCTGAAGTATACACCTGCGTCATTGTCATATTTTTTTACCCTTTCTCCGGTCTCACGATTGATCAAATCAAGGCTGGTTTTGCCCCCAGGTGCAACATCTACTGCAATCAGCTGCTGCCCATCATTGGACAGATCCGGAGAAAAATACCTTTTGCCCTTGGTGACCCGCTGTTCTGCTCGGTCGTAAATATTGTAAAGGGTGATGTCACTGCTTTCTTTCCATTGCCACCTGGGATCGGGTGAATATGCCGCATACACAATATGGCCCCTCTTGTAGGTATAATAATCATCCACCCCAATGTTCTTTACCCCCAATCTTGACAATTTACCTTGGTTAAAAATCACCCAATGGGGCAATTGGTTGTAGGCCTTGCGGAGGGCAAGGACAGAGTCTCCACCGAGCCAAATGGGAAAATGATGATCAACCACCCTTTTGGCATCCAATGTATTGATCATCTGAACCGAGGGGTGGCTTGCCACTACTGGCATCTTTGACTGAAACGTATCGATCGCATGCTTTACAAAAGCATTGAATGTGAGACCAGTATGCCTCTTGATAGCAGACTGGAGTGGATAAAACAACCCCTTGAACCTGGCTGCATCGTCCGTAACCTTGGCCCAAAAACCATCCCCCCTACTGCCATATCCATAGGCAACCAATAGATAACCCAATGCATAATGGTTGGGCACCAGGTCTTTCATCGAGCCACTCCTCAGCTTCTGATAACGATACTTCTTGTTGGCCATCCAAAGACTGCGGAAAGGATCATAAAAACCGGGGAGCCTTCCCCTTCCCTGGTTGAGGAATTTTGTTTCAGCATACACAGCATCGCCTTCAAAAAACCAGTCTGGAACAGACGCAGAATTAGCCAAAGCCTGGCCCTCCTGCCCTGCAATCAGGTAGGCGAATCTTGAAAGGCCCTTCCGAAAATTGGCATACTGGTGCACATGTCTGTATTCATGCACACTCAAATTATCAAGCCAATTGGTCGAACCCAGGTACAAGGCATCCTGAGGGGGAAACAAAAAAAACTCACTTCTCCACGGACCCAATCCGACATAGGCATTTGATACGGTGGGAAGCGTTTGCAAGACAATAGGAATCCTTAAACTGGCAGTTCCCAACCGACCTGAGGGCTGGTTTTCCAATAGACGGGTAATTGCATTGACGCGCATTGCATCAGCATTCGATCCAACCGGAAAGACAATATCGGCTACAGTTCCCCTTATTTTTTTCCATTTCACCGATGAGGGGTTGGCCCCGAATCGTTGTCCGTGCGCAGCAATGGTAATAAATAAAATAAAAATTATTGATGAAGCAATACTGCTAATAAATTTCATACAATATGAATAATATTACCTAAAAAAGTCTAATAGCGCTATTCATGGGCCGATTATCCTTTCCCTGCTCCTCACTGATCACAATAGCCGTAACTAAATTATACAACAATCCTGTTCTGAAAGCAATAAGTTTTTAACTTCATGAAAATCATTTCATGAACTGGCTCATTTTGGCCATTGCCCCCGGAGTGGCAATTTCAGCCTACATCATATTCAAGGACCAGTACAACAGAGAGCCCAGAAGACACCTCATCATCAGCTTTCTGCTGGGAATGCTCAGCGTTTTTCCAGCCTTAGGACTGGAAATTTCAGCAAGCCAAATAATATCAAATTTCCCTGCTTTCTTCAAAACTACTGCTGGAATAGCCATACATGCCTATTTTTTTGTGGCCCTGCCCGAAGAAATCTGGAAGTTTTGGATGCTGCTCTGGTATGCGTACCGAAAAAAAGAGTTTGATGAGCCTTTTGATGGAATTGTATATGCAGTGATGGTGGGGATGGGATTTGCCACGGTTGAAAACATCTCTTATGTCAGCCAATATGGTCTGATGACCGGTATCATGCGCATGTTTCTGGCTGTTCCCGCCCATGCCAGTTTTGCCATTATCATGGGATATTTTATGGGAAAAGCACGTTTTTCTGCCAAAAATGAGCAATTTTTACTGTTTTTAGGCGTTTTTTGGGCCATTGCCTTTCATGGCAGCTACGATTTTTTCCTGTTCCTACAGGAAAGCCATAAAACCGGGGCCGACAATACCAGCTTGCTGCTGTTCCTTGGGGCTGTGATCTCATTGATTACAGGCATTATTCTATCAAAAAAAGCCATCAAAGAACATCTACAAATATCAGCCTTACAAAATATAAACCAATACAATGCTGAAGATAACCAAAGCATCACTTGATTCAATTCCAGTCATCAGAAGACTGAGCGAAGAGATATGGTACCAAGTCTATCCCTCGGTAGTTCCCATGGCTCAAATTGAATTCTTGCTTTCCACCTGGTACAGCTCAGAAGCCCTCACGGAACAAATGGAAGTTTTAGGCCACCACTTTATTTTGGTTGAATGGAATGACGAAGCTGTCGGCTATGCCTCCTATTCCGTGAAGCTGGCCAACCAGCCTGAACGGTTCAGGGTGAATAAACTATATCTCCAACCAAGCATGCACGGAAAGGGCATCGGAAGGGCCATGCTAAAGTTCATTGCAGATGAAAGCATGCCCCTTGGATGCAGGGAACTTGAGCTCAACGTTCACAAGAGAAATCCAGCCGTTGGGTTTTACCAGCATGTGGGTTTTGCCATTGAACAGGATATTGTCACAGTCATTGAACATGGTCATGTGCTGGATGATTATATAATGCTACTTGACCTCACGAAAAATCCTCTTTGATGAAGGTTTTTAGCCAATAAAAGTTAACTTTGAGCAAAATTTACAATACATGTCTACTACCGCACAACTCGACTTTGCATTACCGTACAAGGTTAAAGATATTACCCTCGCTGAATGGGGAAGAAAAGAGATCAGGCTTGCTGAGGCAGAAATGCCCGGTTTGATGGCCCTTCGTGAAGAATATGGCGCCTCTCAGCCATTGAAAGGCGCGAGGGTTGCGGGTTGTCTGCACATGACCATTCAAACTGCCGTATTGATCGAAACCCTGGTTGCCCTGGGCGCTGAGGTGAAATGGAGCTCTTGCAATATCTTCTCTACCCAAGACCATGCCGCTGCTGCGATTGCTGCTGCAGGCATTGGCGTTTTTGCCTGGAAAGGACAAAGCATCGAGGAAGCGGATTGGTGTATCGAACAAACCCTGTTTTTTGGTAGCAGCGACAAGCCATTGAACATGATTTTGGACGATGGCGGAGACCTGACCAACATGGTCTTGGACCAGTTCCCTGATCTGATTCCCCATGTAAAAGGAATCTCTGAAGAAACCACTACCGGTGTTCACAGGTTGTATGAGCGCGTAGCAAAAGGCACACTGCCGATGCCTGCCATCAACGTCAATGACTCAGTTACCAAATCAAAGTTTGACAACAAATACGGCTGTAAAGAATCATTGGTGGATGCCATCAGAAGGGCAACTGACGTGATGATGGCAGGTAAGGTAGCCGTTGTTGGAGGTTATGGTGATGTGGGCAAGGGTTCTGCGGCTTCTCTTCTCGGAGCCGGATGCCGTGTAATTGTAACAGAAATTGATCCGATTTGTGCTTTGCAGGCCGCCATGGATGGCTTTGAAGTGAAAAGAATGATCGACGCTGTAAAAGAGGCTGACATCGTGGTTACCGCTTCTGGCTGTCGCGACCTGATCACTGGAGCCCATTTCAAGGCCATGAAAGACAAGGTCATTGTTTGTAACATTGGACATTTTGACATTGAAATTGATGTTTCCTGGTTGAATACCAACTATGGTGATACAAAAGATACCATCAAGCCACAGGTAGACATCTACAATGTGGATGGAAATGACATCATCCTTTTGGCTGAAGGCCGCCTGGTCAACCTTGGTTGTGCTACAGGTCACCCCAGCTTTGTGATGAGCAACTCATTCACCAACCAAACCCTGGCGCAGATCGAACTCTGGACAAACAATGCCCAGTACGATAAGAACGTTTATGTTTTGCCCAAGCACCTGGACGAAAAAGTTGCCAGATTGCACCTTTCCAAAATTGGTGTGGTGTTGGATGAACTGACTACCGAGCAAGCTGATTATCTTGGCATTGCCAAGAGCGGTCCATTCAAAGGAGAGAATTACCGTTATTAGAAGGTTTAGGGTGTAAAAGTTTAAGGGTTGAGGTGTGTAGAGGTTTAGGCGTAGGGGGTGATCTTGGGGATTACTTTCTACTATAAACTCCTACACCTTTCAACCTCGAGACCCTTAAACCTTTAAACCACTAAACCACTAAACCCTACACCTCTACACCTCTACACCCCTAACCCTCATGCCCCGCCTCTCCGTCAACATCAACAAAATAGCCACGATCAGGAACAGCAGGGGCGGCAACAACCCTGACCTGATAAAGGTTGCTTTGGATGCCGAGCAGTTTGGTGCGGAGGGCATCACGGTTCATCCAAGACCAGATGAAAGGCATATTCGCTACGCGGATGTGAGAGCCCTCAAAAAGGTGCTCACCACAGAGTTCAACATTGAAGGGAATTGCAGGGAAGAAAAATTTGTGCAGCTGGTACTTGAGGTAAAGCCAGATCAGGTTACCCTGGTTCCCGATGCAGAAGGCCAACTGACCTCAGACCATGGATGGGATATTGTCAGATACCGGGATTACCTTACCACAATGATTGGTATTTTCAAGTCAGCCGGCATCAGGACCAGTATTTTCTGTGATCCCGACCCAGGGATGGTAGCTGGTGCAGCACTCACTGGCACTGACAGGATTGAGCTCTACACAGCATCCTACGCCCATCATTTTAAAACCGACAGGGCATCCGCCATCGCCCCTTATGTTGCAGCAGCCGAAACTGCAAAGGCGTTAGGCTTGGGAATCAATGCCGGCCATGACCTCGACCTTGATAATCTTCATTACCTGATCCAGGAGATTCCATTTATCGATGAAGTAAGCATTGGGCATGCACTTGTTTGCGATTCACTATATTTGGGTCTTGAAAACACCATCCAACTGTACAGACGGCAGTTGATCCATTGAACCAATCAAATTTCAAAACGTTATTAAAAAAAAGCACATGAAACATCTACTCTACGCAACAATGTTCCTCTTGTTTTCTTCTTTCAGCATTTCCGTGCTGGCTCAAAATGCAAAACCCAGCCCTGCGGTAACTGCTACAGGAAAAGCGGGTGACGCTACCGTCACCATCAATTATGGTGCTCCTTCTGTCAAAGGCAGAAAGATCTGGGGAGAGTTGGTTCCTTTCGGAAAAGTTTGGAGAACTGGTGCCAATGACGCCACCACTTTTGAAATTGATGCCGATGTTAAAATAGAAGGACAGTCCCTGGCCAAAGGAAAGTATGCCTTGTTCACCATTCCTGAAGAAAACGAGTGGACCATCATTTTCAACAAAAACCCAAAGCAATGGGGTTCATACAGCTATAAGCAAGAAGAAGATGTTTTGAGGGTAAAAGTGAAGGCGGGCAAATCTTCTTCCTTCAATGAAAAACTGGCTTATGAAGTTGCTGGAAACAAGGTTTTCATCCGTTGGGAAAATGCAGAAGTTGCTTTCAAAGTGAAATAAGCAATCTGCCAATATCATTTGAGGCATTCCAAACTTTTGGAATGCCTTTTTTTATTTCAGGTCGCTCAACCAATGGAGAAAAGCAGGCATAACCCTGCCCCAGGTTGTAATATCGTGATGGCCATCCGCGATTTCGAGGTACTTGATGTCTGCCCCTTTTTTGTAACCGATGGCTTCGAGTTCGGCAATGATTCCCAGGGTATCATCAATGGAATCGATGATACCATTTTTGTTCCTGTCCTCCTTTTCATCCAAGGCACCCACCTGTAAAAAAAACTTCCTGTTTTCATGATAGGCCGCCTTTCTGATCTTGGCGTGCATGATCCTGTCGCGCTCTTCAATATAACCCTCTTCCAAAGATTTGGATCGCCACCAGAAAGATCCGCTGAATACGCCAACCGCATTGAACTCCACCGGGTGATCAATGGCCATATCGAAAGCCATCAGTCCGCCCAGGGAAAAACCAGCCAGGTATTTTTTATCAAACTCGACTGCATTTGCTTTTTGGTGAAGCAAGGGCATCAACTCTTTCAATATGAATGATGCGTAAGCACCGGCACTTGCTCCCCTTTGCATAAAATCTGGAAAGCCCGCAACACCATACTCCTGTTTCCTTTCAGGACCCGCATGTATCCCAACGCAAATCAGCCTACAGAATGAATGAATATGCTTTTCAAGCACATCAGCAAAGCCCATTGTTGGGAGATCTTGGCCATCATTGATCAGCAACAGTGCAACAGGCGATGAAGGGCAGGCGGCTTTTTTTTCATAAACATCCACCTTTACTTGCCTGGAAAGAAAACTGGATTGAACCTGAAAACTAGAAACATCGCCCATCGTATGCTTTTACTGCTTTGAGTGGCGACAAAAATAGGAAAAGGAATCTAGTATTGGAGTTGAAGTACAAACGGAGCTGCATAAATAAAATTCATTAACTTAGGTCAACAAGTAAACAACATGGAGAAAATAATTGGTGTCTTGCATGGTAAGGAAAGATCGTTCCCCGAAGCATTGATCAAAAGGATCAATGAAAAAAATATCAAAGGCATTTCAGCAGCGCCGGTAAGCATTGACAAGGTCATCCAGGGCGACCCTTCAGGGTATGCTGTCATCATTGACAGGATATCCCAGGATGTGCCGTTTTACAGGGCCTTCCTCAAAAATGCTGCCATCTCTGGTACGGCTGTCATCAACAATCCTTTTTGGTGGAGTGCAGATGAAAAGTTCTTCAACAATGCGTTGGCCACCAAAATTGGGGTGCCCGTTCCCAAGACAGTCATCCTTCCTTCAAGGGAACTTCCAGACGATACTTCAGCGGAGTCATTTTCCAACCTGGCCTATCCACTGGACTGGAATGGGATCTTTGATTATGTTGGGTTCCCGGCATACATGAAACCTTTTGCGGGGGGTGGCTGGAAAAATGTTTACCGACTGAACGACATGAATGAGTTTTTTGAAAGACATGCTGAAACCGGCCAACTGGTCATGCTCTTGCAAGAAGAGATTGTGTTTGAGGAATATTACCGCTGTTATTGTATCGGCAGAAAGCATGTCCGCATCATGCCCTACGAACCACGCAACCCCCATCATCTGCGGTATGTTGCCAACTTCAAACCCTCTGCCAAGATGCTGAAGACCATGGAAGATATTGTGTTGAACATCAACAATCATCTTGGTTATGATTTCAATACCGTTGAACTGGCCATCAGGGATGGCATTCCATACGCGATTGATTTTTGCAACCCTGCCCCAGATGCTGACTTGAAAAGTGTTGGTCAGGAAAATTTTGACTGGGTTGTGGAGACTTCGGCCAATTATGCGATAGAAGTTGCAGAAAACCTGAAAGAAGGAAGAAACAACCTCGCCTGGGGAGAATATATCAAAAAAAGTGCAGCAGGCAAACCGCTAACCAAATAAACCACCATTCAAGATGATCAACTATAAACAATTTACGGTCGGCATCGAGGAAGAATACATGGTCATTGACCCTTCAACCAAAGCGCTGATCAGCCATGAGCAAAAAATCGTTGCAGAAGGTCAAAAAATCATCAGCGAAAAAGTAAAGGCCGAAATGCACCAGGCGGTGGTTGAAGTGGGCACCGACGTTTGCAACAACATTGAAGATGCCAGGCATGATATCTACAACCTCAGAAAAACGATCCATGGCATCGCTGAATCGCTGGGATTCAGTGTTGGTGCGGCAGGAACACACCCTTTCAGCACCTGGCGCCAGCAGCTGATCACAGACCATATCCGGTACCAGGAAATTGTCAATGA
>CANEWJ010000065.1 GCA_947442625.1 Chitinophagaceae bacterium | reverse complement strand
GAAAGATGTTTCCCACTTTGGGATGATAGACTTCCGAATGAACACCGTGGTCTTCTTAACGCATTTATAAATTATTATGTGACTAAAAACTATGTGCTCATAGACCAATTAGCCGATTAATAAATCAAATCAAAAACCATGACTAAAACCTATCATTCAGAGGAATTTGCCACAATTCAATCAATAGTAAGGATCGAATTTAAGAGTAATCAAATCGTTATAGAACATCAAATTGATGGTAATAACTTCGATGACGATGATTCATCGATCTTCCTTTATTTTAATACAAGGGAGACTAGAAACCTTTGTCAATACTATAAAACAGATTCCAATGAAGATCTAATCGACCATATTCACCAACATTTCACCACCTATAATTCATTGAGGCGTTACCAAGACTTCCTGGAGAAAAGAGATATCCACAGCACCATATCATCCAGCTGTGCATTAACGGACTAGGTTCCCAATTCCAAGAAAAATTGCCGAAATTTCCAAAATCGATTTTACCCTTTTTTCCTTGACCAGAGTAATACACCCTAAGAAATTGAATCTGGATGGTGATAGGTAAAAACCTCTGAGCTTTATAATTTATTGACTTATGGTGTTTACGCAATAGCGGGTACCGCCGGCAGCAAATCCTGCCAGCAGTCCTGCACCGGGGACAATGATATCATAATATGAGTATACCTTTCACTAAACCAATTTGATGGTCTTAAAATGCTTAAATGGTGGCTTAAAATCAAAATAGTAGAGTTCAATCAATACCAGTTATAAACTAAATCAAAATAAGCTATGAAAATTCTTTATACCAGGGTAAGTGACCAACAGCAAAACCCGGATCGCCAATTGATCAATGTTGATGGTTTTGATTATGTACTAGTTGATAAGTGCTCAGGTCTTATTGATCTCTTTGATAGACCCAAGGGTCAACAAATAAAGAAACTAATAGACGAGGGCAAGCTAACTCATCTTGAAATCCATTCAATCGATCGCATCCATAGAACCACAATTGGAGCCATTCAACTATGGAAGTACTTTACCGATAGAAACATCACCTTGGTATGCAGAAATCCCAACATAAGAAATTTTGATGCAGATGGGAACCCTGATTATTTTAGTGAAACATTGATGTCACTATTAGCGGTAATGAGCGGCTTTGAGAAAAGTCTTATCAAAGAAAGACAGATGGAAGGTATAAGACTTAGACAAGCCAAAGGTCTTTATATGGGACGTAGAATAAATACAAAATCAACCCCAGAACACCATCTCAAGAAAGAAAGAAGTATCAAGATCCTTGACTACCTTAAAAAAGGTACCTATACTGCTAGAGAGGTTGCAGCTATATTAAACACCAGCACAACAACAATCACCAAGACGAAAAAGATAGCATTAGAACTCGGTGTTCTTTAAAGCTTTGAGCACTTCATGCGAAAAGCGACTACTAAGGCTTGTGACTCAAAGACCTGGTGAAGCCAGCGAGGCCACTATTGTAGTGGACGAGCAATATACTCTGCTGGAATAAATAGTTTTATTTGAAATCAGTAGGCGTTGTGTTCTGAATGTTGATATCAGCTTCATTAATTACCAATGGAAACGTTCTACCAAATCGCTCGTCGCTAATCCTTTTCTTTTTAACAATACTGTGGACACTTGGAGGGACAAATTGCTTTCCTCGCGGTGTAAGGATATTATTATCATTAAACCATTGAGAGATTTTGTTATATGACCACCCTTCAACTCGGAACTTGGTGATAGTCTCAAAGAGATACTGTTGATGATCAGAGTAATGTGAAACCCAGAGATCTGCAACATTAATCTCTAACCCCAAAGTCAAAAAATATAAATTAGTATCTTTGGCAAGCACGGTTAATGGGTCACATTCCATTACAGTAGAATAGCTCCCAAAATAAAAAGATGAACAATATTGTCAAGAGTCCGATTACCTCCATTGGATATGATTTTATTCCCAGTGCATATTTACCTGAGGGGAAAGATGAATACCACCTTCGAAACAGGTTTAACAAAAGTGGCATTGAGTTCCGAGGGCTAAAGGCATCAGAACTGGAGATCCTTGTAAGAAATAACAATTCGTCTGATAATTGGAACAATGTGTTGGTTTCATCACAGTTTGATTCACATCTTGTTAAAGGCTGCAGTTTTTTTGGCTTGATCAGGATTGGTAAACTGGAACCACTTTCACTGGAGTTTCATGGGCTTAGGTTGCCAGTTGGACTTTTTAATTCCACCATCATCAATTGTGATTTTGGTGACAATGTCAGCATACACAATGTGAATTATTTTTCCCATTTTGTTGTGGGAAATGAAGTGATCATCGCCAATGTCAATGAGTTGGCTACCACCAGTACCGCCAAATTTGGCAATGGTATCATCAAAGAAGGCGAAACAGAAAATCAGCGAGTCTGGCTGGAGGTCTGCAATGAAAATGGCGGAAGGAAAATTCTTCCGTTTGATGGCATGCTGACAGCAGATGCCTATCTATGGTCCAAGTACCGGGATGATCAGGCCTTGATGAATGCTTTTTATTCCTTTACTGAGCAAAAATTTGACGCAGCAAGAGGGCATTATGGATTGATCGGAGATCGAACCGTGATCAAGAATTGCAAGATGATCAAGGACGTGCAGATTGGAACCGATGCTTATATAAAAGGTGCCAATAAAATCAAGAACGTTACAGTGAATAGTTCTGCAGAAGCCTCTACACAAATTGGTGAAGGTTGTGAGCTGGTCAATGGCATCATTGGTGTGGGTTGCAGAATCTTTTATGGCGTTAAGGCTGTGAGGTTTTTTATGGCATCCCACTCGCAATTAAAATATGGGGCTCGCCTGATCAACTCGTACTTGGGCAACAATGCAACCATTTCCTGTTGTGAGGTCTTGAATTCATTGATTTATCCTTTTCACGAGCAGCACCATAACAATTCTTTCTTGTGTGCATCCTTGCTCATGGGCCAGTCAAATGTTGCAGCAGGAGCCACCATTGGATCAAACCATAATTCCAGGGCCGCTGATGGTGAATTGATCGCCGGCCGTGGATTTTGGCCCGGACTCTGCGTAAGTCTCAAGCACAACTCCCGTTTTGCTTCGTTCTCACTGCTTGCCAAAGGCGATTTCCCTTTTGAACTGAATATCCCCATTCCATTTTCACTGATCATCAATGATCCTACTGCCAATGAACTCAGGATCATCCCTGCTTATTGGTTCCAGTACAATCATTATGCTTTGCAGCGGAACGAATGGAAATACAAGGACCGTGATACCAGAGCCACCAAAGAACTTGCGCTGGAATACAGAAGTCTGGCGCCTGATAGTGTCAATGAAATTTTTGATGCATTGGAACTGCTTTCGCTTTTTGCTGGCAAGGCCTATTTTAGGCATTTTGCACAAGAAGTCCCAACAGATGATATCTGCAAAACCAAGGGCAGGGAACTTTTTAATCATGATGATAAATTGTTGGATGACCTTGAAATCCTTGCCGAAGGTTTTGAAAACAGCAAAAGAAAGGTTGTGGTATTGAAGGCCAGAAAAGCCTATGCGTCTTTCAAGGAAATGGTGCGCTACTACGCAGTTGGTCAAATGGCAACGAGGTTCAGTAAAGAAGATGTGCTGAACAGCCCATTGGTTTTGAATTCCATCTCAACGCTGCCGTTGAGGGAAGAATGGATAAACATTGGTGGACAGCTTGTTCCCGCATCATCCATTGCTGTTTTGTTGGAGGACATAAAGTCAAACAAATTGAACAGTTGGGACGCTGTTCATCTCGCGTATAAAGGGATTGCTGATTCCAGTCCTGAACACCTGTTTCAACATGCGGTTGCTGCTTTGCTGGAAATTGAACATATTTTATTGGACGATTTGACTGCAACAAAACTTTCCACCCTGTTCAACGAACACCTTGTTACAAATGAGAAAGTTTTTCAGGGCATTGTTCAATCCCGCGAAAAAGACATGACCAATCCTTTCAGAAAAATGGTTTATGCCAATGAAAAGGAAATGGAAGCCGTGTTGGGCAAAATGACTGACAACAGTTTTGTCCGTGAAAAAGACAAGGAAAGAATGGAACTGTCAACAAGGATTGAAAACATCCTGGCTGCATTGCATTAACATCAAAGCCTGAAAAATATTTTCTTCTTGTAAAGAAATTCACAAAGCTTCCATTCAATAAAAAAAATGGTTATGCTGCTGATGATGCCAATGCCATTGTCTGCAATGAACCGGTGCAGTAAACCTTCTGCTATGGCGGAAACATATCCATTGAACCATTTACCTCCAACGATTTCAAAGAAAAGGTAAATGAAAATTGAATTCATGCCGAGTATGTGAAAAAAAGTCAATCCTTTTTTATTTCCTTTTACATCAATACAAAAATAGCAGGCTGCAAGGCCCAATAAAGACCAGCCCAGCGAAACAATGGTGAAAGAGGAAGTGGCAATGCGCTTGATGATGGGTGTAATGCCCGCCAGGTCTAATCCATAGCCAATCACAAGGGTTGCCGCACCCCATGTCAACAGTTGTTTTGTTTTTTGCGGTTGCTTGCCCATCAGGTATTTTCCCACCAATGCTCCTGCGATGGTGTGCACTGCCGTGGGGATACAATTGATGGCTACCCAACCGCCACGGCTTGTTTTTCCCATGAGCAGCATGTCCATGTAGTTTCCAAAATTGTAATGATTCACATAAGTTTGGTTGTATCCCGGAACATCCATGAACCGATAAAGCATCTCAGTAAGCAAGAGCAAGCCAATGCTGAACAATACCTGGGTCTTGAACTTCCACTCAAAAATAAAATACGCAACAGCGATGGTGAAGGAAAGCTGTGTGAGTACATTCCATAATTCAAACGAGAGCCCATCTTTTCTTACTGCATAAATCAACACTCCCCAAAAAAACAACCATCCACACCGCTTCAGGATTTTACTTGTCCGTTGACCATAGCCAAGCGATTTCGATTTCATTCCTTCAATGGAATAAGCCATGGCAGTTCCTGCGATGAACATGAAGCCGGGTTGAATCAGGTCCCAGAACCGAAGGCCATTCCAGGGATGATGGTGAAACTGTATGATGAGTCCGGACAGCCAATGATCTTTTGTTACATCTTGCAACACATCATAAAGCCCTGCAGCTTCCAATGCCAGTAAAAACATGATGAGCCCTCTCATGAAATCCAATGAGGCCAATCGTTTCGCGATAAATTCGGGATTGATGGGTGCTTGCATATGCTTATTTTTCCAGTTACAATTTAATCTATCGGCGGATAAATGCAATAGTTTTCATTAATTTGACTGCTCAAATACAACGATGAAAGTTATTGTATGCCAAACTCCAGGTAGTTTTGAATTGATCGAAAAAGAAATGCCCACAGCAGCGCCTGGATTTTCCATCATTCAGATAAAGCGAATTGGTGTTTGCGGAACAGACCTCCATGCATTTGCAGGCAACCAGCCTTTCTTTAGTTATCCAAGGGTATTGGGCCATGAGCTGGCAGCTGAATTTGTTGAAGGAGATGCAGCAGGTTTTGAAAAAGGAGAGGCCCTGACCATTGTTCCTTATTTCTACTGCGGCAACTGTATTGCCTGTCGAAATGGGAAACCCAATTGTTGTGCTGATATCAAGGTCTTCGGGGTGCATATTGATGGCGGAATGGCAGCCTTTGTATCGGTTCCTTCTTATGCACTGGTAAAAAGTGGGGGCCTCTCGCTGGATCAGCTGGCCTTGGTAGAGCCGTTGGCCATTGGTGCCCATGCAGTTTCTCGTGCCGAAATCAAACCCGGAGAAAAAATATTGGTTGTTGGCGCCGGTCCCATAGGGATTGGATTGGTATTGTTTGCCCAATTGTCAGGCGCCGAAGTAGTGTTGATGGATACCAATGAAGACAGGCTTCAGTTCTGCCGCAACCATTTTGCTGTTTCTCATACCATCAATCCTTTGCAACAAGACGCCATGGAAATGTTGAAGGAGTTTACATCAGGAGACATGCCCAGTGTTGTCATTGATGCAACCGGGAACCAACGGGCCATCAACAATGCATTTGATTACATGGCTCATGGGGGTAAATACATTCTCGTAGGGTTGCAGCTGGGTGAGATTTCTTTCAGTCATCCAGCTTTTCACAAGCGTGAAGCAACATTGATGAGCAGCCGCAATGCAACCAATGCTGATTTTAATCATGTCATGGCTGCCATTGCAAATGGTCAGATTGATCCATTGCCCATGATTACCCGTCGACTCTTGTTTGATGATGTGTTGAGTGGATTTCCCCAACTTTCTGACCCTTCCAACAAGGTAGTCAAAGCCATGATTGATTGCTGATGGCTGATGAAAAAACCTACCTTCGTGCAGTGATTTACGTAAAGCTGATTCTTGTAGCGATCATGTGGGGCGGCACTTTCATTGCCACCAGGATGGCATCGCAGGTATTTGAACCTTTTACGGGTGCATCGTTCCGCTATGCTTTTGCGCTTGTTTTCATGATCCCCCTGATGTTGATGAAAGACAAGACTGCCTTGTCCATCAATAAAAAACAATTCCTGCAATTGCTGGTATTGGGCAGTACAGGCATTTTTGCTTATAGTTTTTTCTTTTTCAATGGAATGAAACGGGTGGACGCAAGCCATGGGTCGCTTATCGTTGCGTTGAACCCGGTACTGGTCATGTTGATTTCATCCCTGTTCGGGAAAGAACGAATCAAAGGCATAAGGATTATGGGCTTACTCCTTTCTCTTTCAGGAACCGCAATTGTTATTGCAAGGGGCGATATTTTTTCCCTGTTCTCCACTTTTACCTGGGGCGATGCATTCATGCTCGGATGCCCCATCGCTTGGGCTTTTTACACCTATTTTGCAAAAGATGCGCTCAAAACAACCACTCCATTACAAGCATCTACCTGGGCCATTCTCCTTGGTTTTTTGATGATTCTTTTCTTTGTTCCTTTTGAGACCTATCCCACCAAGGTGGATTGGTCCGTTTGGCTGGCCCTTGCATATCTGGGTATTTGTGGCTCAGTCCTGGGATTTGTTTGGTATTACGAAGGAATACAAAAGATTGGGCCCGTCAAGACTTCCGCCTTCAACAACCTGATTCCAATTTTTGCCATGATACTTTCTGTTGTGGTGCTGGGTGAAACCATTCATGCATATACCTTGTACGGATCTGCCATGGTAATTGGAGGCGTTTTTCTCATCAACCGTTTCTGATCAGTTCGTTCTGCCAGGATATGCTTTCAGTGCTTCTTCCAGGCAATCCATGGCCTGATCAATGTCTTCGTTATTGATAACATACGCAAGCCTTACTTCATTTTTCCCCAACCCTTTTGTCTCATAGAATCCGCTTGCAGGGGCCAACATGACTGTTTGGTTGTTGTGGGAAAACGATTCAAGCAGCCATTGGCAGAAGCGATCGCCATCGTCGATGGGCAGCCTGGCGATGACGTAGAATGCACCGCCGGGTGTAGGGCAGAAAACGCCCGGTATGGCATTCAGTCTTTTGACCAATACGTTTCTGCGGGATAAATAGGCCGCCTTGGGTTCGTCAAAATAAGCATCTGGAAGATCTACTGCTGCCTCTCCGAGTATCTGGGCCAAGCCTGGAGGACTCAGTCTTGCCTGGGCAAACTTCATGGCAGCCTGGTATACTTCCTTGTTTTTGGTAATGAAGGCGCCTATCCTGGCACCGCAGGCTGAGTATCTTTTGGAGATGGTGTCCATGAGAATGACCTGCTCTTGTATTTTTTCCAGTTGCATCGCACTGGTATAGGTTCCTTCATAACAAAACTCCCTGTATGCCTCATCAGAGAACAGGAAGAGTTGATGCCTCAGGCAAATGTCTTCCAGCTGTTCCATTTCCTCCTTGCTGTAGAGGTAGCCGGTTGGGTTGTTGGGGTTGCAGATGAGAATTGCCTTGGTTTTGGGCGTGATCTTGTTTTCAAATTCAGTGATAGGAGGAAGGGCAAAACCATTTTCAATGTGAGAAGTGATGGGGACAATCTTTACTCCAGCCATCACTGCAAATCCGTTGTAGTTGGCGTAGAAAGGCTCAGGAATGATGATTTCATCCCCTTCATCCAGGCAGGCCATCATGCCAAAAACAATGGCCTCACTCCCTCCGGTCGTGATGATGATTTCACCGGCGTCCAATGTGATGCCCACTTTTTGGTAGTAGCTTACCAGCTTTTTTCGGTAGGATTCATTGCCTGCACTATGGCTGTAGGCCAATACCTTGATGTCTGCCTGCTTGACGGCATCCATTACCGAGGGTGGGGTTTCGATATCAGGCTGACCAATGTTGAGGTGATGCACTTTTATTCCTCTTTTTTTGGCTTCTTCGGCAAATGGCACAAGTTTTCTGATGGGTGAAGCGGGCATCTGGTCGCCCCTGGTGGATGGTTTTAACATGCTGTAAATTTAAGTAAATTGGTTTCAAAGAGAACAATACGTAAATTCGATTTACGTTATAGACATACCATGTTTAAACAGATTTCAATTTTGCTTTTTCTTTTTGTCCTTTCATTTCCGGCGATGTTGTTTGCACAAAACCTCGATGCTGGCAAAAAAAAGGACAAGATTGTTGTAAAGGAAACCTCGTTTGATTTTGGGAAAATCATGCAGGGTAAGCCTGTATTTCATGATTTTCAAGTAACCAACCTTGATAGTTTACCCTTGGTCATAGACAATGTTCAGGCTTCCTGCGGGTGCACCACCCCTGAATGGAGCAGGGAGCCCATTGCTCCTGGCGGAACATCCATCATCAAGGTGGGCTACAATTCAGCCGCACCTGGCTATTTTGAAAAGACCATTACGTTGATGTATGCAGAAGGGATGACGGCTGTGGTAAGCATCAAGGGAAATGTCTGGAAGACCCCCGAACAGCCTGCCCCTTTTAACAAAAGCATTGCATTGCTCAAAGCTGAGAAGTTTTAGTAACCAGGAAAAATCGTTAATTTTACAAAACAGATAAAACAAGAAACAATGAAAAAAATAATGATTACGCTCATGGTTTTGGCAACTGGGTTTTTTGCCGTTGCACAAAATGCTGCCAAGAAAGCGGAAGACATGGTTAAATTCAAAGAGATTCGCCATAATTTTGGCAAGATCAAGCAAGGTGTTCCCGTCACCCATGATTTTGAGTTCAGCAACATCGCCAGCGCTCCGCTCATCATCGAAACAGCTTCAGCTTCATGCGGATGTACAACCCCAACCTGGCCCCAACAGCCTGTGATGGCTGCAAAGACAGACAAAATCAAGGCTGGTTTCAACGCTGCCGCTCCTGGTCCTTTCGAGAAAACAGTTTTTGTAAAGATCAAAGGTGTAGATGCCCCATTCGAACTAAAAATTGCCGGTGAGGTAGTTCCTGCAGCAGACTTTGACAAGGCGGTAAAAAAGTAAGTAAATTTTATACCAAATTCATTGCGGCAGGTCATTGACCTGCCGTTTTTTTTACCCTATTCAGCAGGTTTTGCCCAGATATTTGTGGTTTGTCCCCATGTGCCTGGCTTTGATTTTATATTAACAAAATTGGTTAGTTTTGTTGCATGCAGGACGCAGCAATTACTGAACAACAGCTGGCTGATGAACTCTCCTTTGAGGCGTTCAGGCAGACTGTTATCAGTGATTATACTATTGCATTCCAAAGCCGACAGGCCAGCCTGCTTGGCAGAAAAGAAGTCCTCACTGGGAAGGCCAAGTTTGGGATTTTTGGGGATGGAAAAGAAGTGCCCCAGGTGGCCATGGCAAAGTTTTTCAAGCCTGGCGATTTTTATGCCGGCTATTACAGAGACCAGACCTTTGCGCTGGCAACAGGCACCGCTACATTGGGTCAGTTTTTTTCTCAGCTCTATGCAGACCCGAACCCTGAGCATGATCCCCATAGTGCGGGTCGTCAAATGAATTGTCATTTCTGTACACCTTTCCTAGATGAACATGACAATTTCATCAATTTTACAAAGACCAAGAACCTTTCCTCTGGTATGGCGCCTACAGCCGGTCATTTACCACGAGCGCTGGGCTTGGCCTATGCCTCAAAAATTTACAGACATGCTCCTGTGCTGGAGAATATGACAAGTTTTTCCAGCCATGGAAACGAAGTCTGTTTCTGCACAATAGGAGATGCCTCCACCAGCGAAGGACATTTTTGGGAAACCATGAATGCTGCTGCGGTATCGCAGGTCCCCTTGGCTGTTTTTGTTTGGGATGACGGGTATGGAATTTCAGTTCCTAAAGAATTTCAAACGGTTAAAGCCTCCATATCTGATGCACTCTCTGGTTTTGAAAAATCCAGGGGCACCAATGGAATGCTGATTTACAAGGTAAAGGGTTGGGATTATGCCCAGCTCTGTGAGGTATTTGAAGAAGGCATTGCTATAGCAAGAAATGAACATATTCCTGTTCTTTTTCATGTTGAGGAACTGACCCAGCCGCAGGGACACTCAACTTCTGGAAGCCATGAAAGATACAAGTCTCCAGAGCGATTGCAGTGGGAGCGTCAATGGGATTGTTTGGCACAAATGCGCACCTGGATCATTGAAAATGGCTTGGCTGCCACTGAGGAAATTGATGCATTGGAAGACAGTTCCAGGGCTTATGTGAATGAGTGCCGCCTGACCAACTGGAAATTATACGACAGCCCGATTCAGGAGCAGAAGCAGAAGACGCTGGCGTTGATTGGGGATGTAGTTTCCAGGATTGGTGCCGATCACTTGAATGCTATTTACCAGGAACTTTCTGACAACAGCCTGCCCTTCAGGCGAGATATTATGGTTGCCCTCCAGCGGACCATCCTCTTTGCAGCAGACAAGGACATGACTGCACCCATCCTTGCCTACTATCAGCAGCTTCAAGCGGAAAACAAGCTTTTGTATAATTCAAAATTATACATAGACAATGCCCTCAAACCATTGCCCTCCGAACTTCCCCTTCCATCTTTTTCTGAGGATGCTGGCTTCCTCAATGGCTATGAAATATTGAACAGGTATTTCGATGAGCTATTTGATGCCAATCCCACCGTGGTGGCCTTTGGCGAAGACCTGGGGAAGATAGGTGATGTGAACCAAGGCTTTGCCGGATTGCAACTGAAGTACGGATCAGAAAGAATATTCGATACAGGCATCAGAGAACTCACCATCATCGGTCAAGGGGTAGGAATGTCCATGCGCGGTCTAAGGCCTATCGCCGAGATACAGTACCTCGATTATCTTTTGTATGGATTGCAGGTAATGAGTGACGACGCTGCTACCTTGCATTACCGGTCTGCAGGCAAACAGATTGCTCCGCTGATCGTCAGGAGCCGTGGCCACAGGCTGGAAGGGATATGGCACAGTGGTTCACCGATGGGCCTCATGATCAACGCGCTGAAAGGATTTCATTTCTGTGTACCCCGCAGCATGGTGCAGGCGGTAGGATTTTACAATACCTTGCTCGATGGCAAAACCCCGGGGGTGGTGGTGGAATGCTTGAACGGATACCGTTTGAAGGAAAAACTGCCTTCAGATTTACTGGGATACAAGCTCCCATTGGGCATGCCTGAAACCGTCCGCGAAGGGGACGCCATCACCATCGTATCGTATGGATCTACCCTCAGGATTGTACTTGAAGCGGCGGCTGTATTGGCCATTACGGGTGTTGAAGCTGAGGTTATTGATGCACAAACTCTCATTCCATTTGATACCAATCATCATATTGTCAAGTCGCTGGAAAAAACCAACCGAATTTTGTTTGTAGATGAGGATGTCCCCGGCGGCGCCACCTCATTCATGTTCTCAGAAGTCATGGACAAGCAAGGGGGATACAGATGGCTCGACGCCTCACCCCGCATACTGTGTTCTCAGCCCCACCGCCCAGGTTATGGAAGTGATGGAGATTATTTCTCCAAGCCCAATACCGAGGATGTTGTTGCCATGGTCATGGAGATGATGGCCGAATAACAGGGTATTCAGCCAAAAACAATAATCTTTTATTTAGTCTGTTGATTACTTGAGGTTATGAAAAACCTTTTGGGTATCCTCGTCCTGTTCAAGACGATCCACAAGCTTTAATACTTCTTGTGCCTGCTCTTCATCCAATTCAACAACAGTATTGGGAATCCACTCTACCTCTGCACTGAGGGTATTGAGGTTTTTTTCCTCAAGTGCTTTTTGCATGTTGCCAAAATCATTGAAGGCGCAACGGATTACAAATACATCTTCTCCTGCATCATTGGTGCTTTCGCCCATTTCTTCCAGGCCAAAATCAATCAATTCCAACTCCAAATCATCATGGTTGAGGCCTTCATTTTTCAATTTGAAAACCCCCATTTTCTTAAACTGGAAACTTACACTTCCGCTGGTGCCCATTGCCCCATTTCCTTTGTTGAAATGTGATTTGATGTTGGCAACGGTCCTTACATGGTTGTCTGTTGCAGTTTCAACCAAAATGGCCACACCATGGGGTCCGTACCCTTCGTAAAGGATCTCCTCAAAGTTTTCCATGTCTTTTCCTTGTGCCCTTTTGATGGCTGCCTCAACCCTGTCTTTTGGCATGTTGACGCTCTTGGCATTCTGGAAACAACGGCGCAGGAATGGGTTGGTATTGGGATCGGGTCCACCTGTTTTTACCGCAATGGCGATTTCTTTGCCAATCCTTGTGAATTGTTTGGCCATCCTGTCCCAGCGGGCAAACATCGTAGATTTCCTGACTTCAAATATCCTTCCCATGGTGTTGAATTGTTGCTTTGTTGAAACGGCTACAAATTTAAGGGTTCCCTGCGGGCTAAAAAAAATCCCGGTCCATTTGGAGCCGGGATT
>CANEWJ010000064.1 GCA_947442625.1 Chitinophagaceae bacterium | reverse complement strand
GCACATGGGCATGTTGGATGACATCACTTTTTTCAACCGCTCCATGGCCCCAGCCGTCCATGATCACGAGGATACATTTTTTATTTTCCATCCTGCAAAATTACTTCATTTCATTTTATCTTCATCCAGCATATGGGCTTGCATAGTTGCCGAAAAGCATGATTGCGCAAGCCTATTCCGGTTAAGCCATTAAACGCATGAACATGAGCAAGAAAAAAGACAATGGATCTTTTATGGTGTACAGCACCAATCCTGATTTTAAGATGGAGGATGATGAGGTGCCGGCTCAAACCTTGCCCCCGCAACAACAGCTGTTGAGGATTACCCTGGAAACCAAACACCGTGCCGGGAAAACGGTTACCCTCATCACCGGGTTTGTAGGTACAGAAGATGACATGGCAACATTGGGAAAGCAGTTGAAAAACCAGTGTGGGACGGGTGGGTCTGCAAAGGATGGAGAAATCATTTTACAGGGAGACCACAGGGAAAAGGTCAGGGGCTGGCTGCAAAAAAACCAGTACAAGATAAAATAAAAAAGACAGGCCAGGGGCCTGTCTTGGAGAATATGTGCAGTTAACTACTACCAATCCTGCTTTGCTGTTCCTGCTTTGATGGCAGCAAGTGCTTTTGCTTCACCAAGAAGGGCTGTAAGCTTGTTGCCTTTTCCGTCATTTCCTTTTGCGATGTATCCACCTTTTGCAGTTTTGCTGACAACTGCATCAAGGATGGGAACATTTTTTTCCTTTGTTTTGACATTGTAGGCTGTGAGCATGTTTTCGTTTGCCATGTTGATTGTTTTAATTGTTAGTAAAGAAAATTAAATATCGAGTTTTGCGTATTTGGCGTGTGATTCAATGAATTCCCTTCTGGGTCCTACTTCATCTCCCATGAGCATGCTGAATACCCTGTCGGCCTCTGCTGCACTTTCAATGCTTACCCTTTTGAGCGTCCTTGAACCAGGATTCATGGTGGTGTCCCATAGCTGGCTTGCATTCATTTCTCCAAGACCCTTGTACCGCTGTACGTTCACACTGTCTTCTTTCCCCCCACCAAGGCGCTCCACATACCCCTTTCTTTGTTCCTCATTCCATGCATAGAATTGCTCCTTGCCTTTTTTCACCAAATAAAGGGGCGGTTGTGCAATGTACACATATCCCTGTTCAACCATTTCCTTCATGTAGCGGAAAAGGAAAGTAAGGATAAGGGTTGCGATATGGCTACCATCCACATCGGCATCGGTCATGATGATGAGCTTGTGGTAACGGAGTTTGGAAAGGTCAAGGGCTTTAGGATCTTCTACCGTACCAATTTTTACGCCAAGGGCAGTAAACATGTTCCTGATTTCCTCATTGTCGTAGATCCTGTGTTCCATCGCCTTTTCAACGTTGAGGATCTTTCCCCTGAGTGGCAGAATGGCTTGGAAGTTCCTGTCGCGGCCCTGTTTGGCGGTTCCTCCTGCTGAGTCACCCTCAACGAGGAACAATTCACTTTTCGTTGGGTCACGCTCAGAGCAGTCAGAGAGTTTTCCTGGAAGTCCGCCTCCAGACAAAACGGTTTTCCTTTGGACCAGTTCCCTTGCTTTTCTTGCGGCAGCCCTGGCCTGTGCAGCCAGAATAACCTTGCTGATGATATTTTTGGCATCCCTTGGATTTTCTTCCAGGTATGCTTCAAGCGTACGGGAGACAGTTACATCAACAATACCGATCACCTCAGAGTTACCCAGTTTTGTTTTTGTCTGGCCTTCAAACTGTGGCTCAGGAACTTTCACGGAAATGATGGCCGAGAGACCTTCCCTGAAATCATCACCTTCCACTTCTACTTTTGACTTTTCAAAAAGTCCCAATTTTTTGCCGTATTGCTGGAATACCCTGGTGATGGCTCTTCTGAAGCCAGCTACATGGGTTCCGCCTTCAATGGTATTGATGTTGTTGACGTAAGAGAAAATGTGTTCGTTGTAAGAGTCGTTGTAGTTGATGGCCACTTCTACAGCTACATTGGAGTCTGCATCATGCGCTTCCATGTAGATGATGTTGGGGATCAGTGAGCTGCGCTTTCCGTTCTTGTCCAGCATCTCAACAAACTCAATGATTCCACCTTCACTGTAAAATACCTGTTGGTAATGATTGCCTGCCTCATCCAGTTCACGGAGGTCATTCAGGGTGATGCGGATGCGTTTGTTCAGGTAAGACAATTCACGAAGCCTACCTTCCAGGATGTCCTTGTTGTATACGTTGGCCGTAAAAATCGTGGTATCTGGCCAGAAATGGACCTTGGTGCCAGTAGTGGTACTGCTGCCGATTTCCCTTACGGCATATTTTGGGACACCACGCTCGTACTCTTGCTCAAAGGTTTTTCCATCACGGTTCACTGTTACCTGCAATGTGGTGCTCAGCGCATTTACGCAACTGACCCCCACGCCATGCAAGCCTCCTGAAACCTTATAGGTGTTCTTATCAAATTTACCACCTGCATGCAGCACGGTCATGACCACCTCAAGGGCACTGCGTTGTTCTTTGTGGTGCATCCCCGTTGGAATACCCCTTCCATTATCCTCCACGGAAATGGAGTTGTCCTCATGAATATTGACGAGGATATTGTCGCAATGGCCTGCCAAGGCTTCATCAATTGAGTTGTCAACCACCTCATAAACAAGGTGGTGAAGACCTTTTACACCAATATCACCAATATACATGGCTGGTCTTTTTCTGACCGCCTCCAAACCTTCCAGCACCTGAATGCTGTCTGCGCCATAACTGTTGTTGGGTTGTTCTAAATTTTCATCAATCTCCGTGCTCATAGTTTACTTCTACCTCTGGTTTTGTATTTTGATTCCCCGGTCTACAAATCTACTGAAATTCAGGGGGCTTACCTCATTTCTAGCCGTAAAGCATCCTTTCTTTTTTAAGATGATTTCCACATATTCATTACCGTTTTTTGACAAAGCATTGGGCCTGAGGTCGGCCAGAAGGATTATCTTTGCCCTTCAATGCCAGACAATCTCACCATACCGCTCAGGATGATGTCAGAATGGAACCATTTTGAAGGACTTCCGGTCTTGTTTTCAAGAGAAAAGAAGATCCCAGGATCCTGGCAGTATGCCATCAGGCGCCATCCACAGGGCAGTTCCCTCAGGGTTGATGACCATGGAACCCTGGTTTACCATTATGACGAGGTGTCAGAAAACCGCTACCTTGAACTCCGGTTCTGCGTGAATGGCCAGACCTTTTGCAAAGAACCCAATGCCAATTGTGAGGAATGCAAACTGAACCGGAATGCCCTGTGTGTTGAACAAACAGGTACAATGGACCTGCTTCAGTTCAGGTTTGAACCCCTTCATCTCAGCAACCTTATCAAATCAGAAGGAACCAATCCTGAAGCAGACGCCATCCTTAATTTTCGCTTCAACCATACCTTCAGTAAGCCTATTTCAATTTCCGGAAGAATCAGGCATACGCTTTCTTCTATCCTCAACCATCGCTATGCCGATGCCGTTGAAAATATTTTCATCAATGCCCAAACGCAAATACTCCTGCTGTATACGCTAGAGTCTATGCGTACCATCAGGGAAGATGAGGTTCCTGCCTGTAAATTTCTTGCCCATCAAGACGAAAGGGAGAAGATCATCAAAGCAAGGGAAATCCTGCTTGCTCACATCTGCGATCCCATCACCATAAGGGAGCTGAGCAGAAAAGCGGCCATCAATGAATGCTATCTCAAAAAAGGATTCAAGGTGATGTTCGGGGCCACCATTTTTGATTTTTACCAAGACCAGCGGATGGAGCATGCCAGGTACCTGCTCTATGAGAAAGGCTTTACTGTATCTGAGGTCTCTGCACAGCTGGGTTATTCTTCCATTTCTCATTTTTCTACCGCCTTCAAAAAACATACGGGGCTTAAGCCCTGTGAGATGTTGAACAAAACAACCTATTCCAAGCGTTAGTTTTTGTTTAGGCTTTTCACGTAAAGATCTCATTTGCTTCAATCCTCGTCACTGAATTGTCATAATTCAAGACAGCGTTCTCATCTGACAATTCCATGATAAATCTTGTCACCAACTGAATCAGATTTGCACCTGATTCCAGTTGCATGAGGTTTTTTTTCCAAACATTGTTTTTGTTGATGACCACTGTGTCCTTTGCACAGCGGGGAACTGATTCATCCAGAATGAACCTGGATGAGGTGGTGGTGACGGCTACAAGGACCCCAAGGTCGATGGGAAATATTGCTATTCCTGTCTCTGTTGTTTCTTCTAAAACCCTTTACCAGAGCGGATCACTTCGGTTGAACGATATCTTGGCTGAACAAACCGGTATCCAGGTGATTGATAATTTTGGAAAAGGAATACAGGTGCAGGGTCTTTCATCAGAATACACCCTTATTCTCATCGATGGAGAACCATTGATCGGCAGAACGGCGGGTGTGCTTGACCTTTCAAAAATTACTGTAAAGAATATCAGGAAAATTGAGATTGTCAAAGGGCCATCTTCCAGCCTGTATGGGTCAGAAGCCATGGGTGGGGTGATCAATATCATCACGGATCGTGCCGGTCAAAACAAGACGGACCTGGGATTGCGCTATGGAAGGTTCAATACGGTGGATGGAAACCTCAACTTTTCAAGAAGGATTAACAAAACTGATCTTGCCGCATCGTTGAATTACAACCAATCCAAAGGGTACAGCCTCAAACCCAATGCTGTCCAAAAAACAGTTGAACCCTTCAGGCGGTCAACACAAAACCTGAGCATACACCAGCAACTGGGCAAACAATGGAAAGCCGGCGCATCCTTCAGGGCCAATGCAAGCCATATCGACAACACCATTTTTGTGCAGAACCTTGGCACCACCATTGCTTCAAAGGGTTTTGAGAAGAACGAAGAATATAATTTCACCCCATACCTTCAGTTCAACAAAGAGCTGAAAATAAAATCAATCCTGCGCGGGTACCTCACCGGGTTCAATGCGCTACAGCAGCTGGATGTAAAAAACGCAGCCGGAGGTTATGATGACCGGTTCAGGCAGTTGTTTGCAAGGGTTGAAAACCAGACAGACTGGCAAATTAGCGAGAATGCCGCATTCACTGCCGGGGCAGGTATGGTGCGTGAAACGGTCCGTTCAAACCGCTACGACACTGCTTCAACCCTGAGAACCAATACCATTGCCTATTTTTTTGCACAGCACGAACAAAAAATTTCTTCCAAACTTACATGGATTGGGGGTTTGCGGTTTGATGCCAACCAGGCCTATGCCTCTGTATGGAGTCCTAAAATTGCTTTCCAATACAAGCCTTCCGATAAGGTGAAGCTGAATGTTTCTTACGGACGTGGTTTCAAGGCACCTGATTTCAGGCAGTTGTACCTCAATTTCACCAATGTTGCCGCTGGTGCCTATTCTGTCTTTGGGTCCGAAGTGGCTGTTAGCGAATTAAAAAGGCTTTCTGCAGCCCAATTGTTGGACCAGACCACTGCACTCGCCGGGAGTTTGTCTGCACTGAAGCCCGAGGTTTCGGGTGGATTGAATGCAGGTATTGTTTACACCCTGGATGCATCCTCACAGTTCACTGCCAACATCTTCAGGAATGACCTGAAAAACATGATTGTTACCGATGTCATTGCTTTCAAGAAAAACGGAGGCCAGATTTTCAGTTATTTCAACCTCAAGCGTGCACTTACACAAGGCCTTGAACTGGGTGCCCAGCAAAAAATTGGGCAATGGATCCAACTCAATGCAGGCTATCAATTCCTTTATACTGCAGACAAGGAAGTGCTACAATCCATCAAAAAAGGAGAGGTTTTTCAACGATCGCTGACCAACGGGCAAGCCTATCGCATGAGCCTCTCAGACTATGGAGGATTGCCCAACAGGTCCAGGCATACGGCAAACCTCAAGTTCAATGCAGACAATGCCAAGGGATATTTTTCTACCATCCGACTCATTTACAGGAGCAGCTGGGGTACTTCAGACCTTGATGGTAATGGGCTGATCAACCGTGCTGATGAATATGCAAAAGGACATCTACAGGTCAATACAAGCATCGGACTTCCATTGGATTCCCATTGGAAATGCATGGCCGGAATAGACAACCTGTTCAATTACAAAGACATTCAGTTTCTCCCTGGAAATCCAGGAAGGACGGCATATCTAGACATTCAATTCATTTTTTAATTTCCAATAAACAAGAATCAATGAGAAGTTCAAGGATCATCGGAAGTGCAATGCTAGCGTTAGTTGTTTTTCAGGCTTGTAAGAAGAATGAAGCTCCAGTTGTTGTTCCCACGTTGACTGAAAAAACAGTTTCAGGCATCCCTGCAGACACGATTGTAGGTCTGGTCAATGGCCAGCCTGTGGGCGCTGGTAGGTATACTTTTTTCAGTTTCGAAACAAATGCTGTAGTGCCCAGCACTGACTCCAATTCAGTGAAGTGGGATGTGGCAGTAAGAGGAACGACCATCATCACCAATGGTGGCAACAGCGGCCCTGGAGCAGGGGGTGCCTTTGTTTACGTAGGAACATTTGATGATGTGAAGGCTGTGCCCAAGGATTCAATTTTCAGGCAAGACAATGCACCCACCTCTTATGCAGTGCCCAACACCAGCAACCGAGGATGGTATGTGTATAGCCCGGTTACTATGCTTATCACCCCCATTCCTGGAAGGGTACTGGTGTTCAAAACCGCCAAGGGAAAGTACGCCAAGGTTGAAATCCTGAATTACTACAAGGGCGGGGTAACACCTGCAGCAACTGCTACTGATGCTGAAAAATTAAAGAACCAACGTTATTATACCTTTCGCTTTGCTTACCAGGCAGACGGAACCATGAATTTCAAGTAAAACCCTTAAACTTTTTTCTACCTTTGCCACCTTAGGAAAAAGTATGGGAAAGACTTATAAAGAATACGAGCAACTCAACCTCCCCGCGTTTGAAAAGGAAATCTTGGCAAGCTGGGAACAGGAAGATGCATTTGGTGGTAGCATCCGCAACAGGGAAGGGGCCAAGCCCTTTGTTTTCTACGAAGGACCGCCCAGTGCCAATGGCATGCCGGGAATTCACCATGTGATTTCCCGTACCCTCAAAGACCTTGTTTGCAGGTACAAGACCATGAAAGGCTTTCAGGTGAAGAGAAAAGGTGGATGGGATACCCATGGTCTTCCCGTTGAGCTTGGTGTGGAAAAAGAGCTTGGCATCACCAAAGAGGATATCGGTAAAACAATCAGCGTTGAAGCATACAACCAGAAATGCCGTGAGGCAGTGTTGCGTTACAAGGACAAATGGGATGAGATTACAACCAAGATGGGCTATTGGGTTGATCTTCAGCACCCTTATGTAACCTTCGAGAATGATTATATCGAGTCTCTTTGGTGGTGTTTGAAGCGGTTGTATGATAAAGGCTATTTATACGAGAGCGTCAGCATCCAACCATATTCTCCCGCTGCTGGAACAGGCCTCAGTTCCCACGAACTCAACCAGCCAGGAACCTACAAAGATGTAAAAGATACTTCTGCTGTTGCCCTTTTCAGGCTTTCAGAAAATGGCAATGACAATCACCCATCGTTTTCAGTATTTAAGGAGATGAATACAGGGGCAGGTCCGGTTAGTTTCATGGCCTGGACGACCACGCCATGGACCTTGCCCTCCAACCTGGGCCTGACTGTAGGGCCTTCCATCGAATATTCACTGGTATCCAGTTTCAATCCCTATACTGGCGATCCTTTGACCGTTGTTTGTGCAACAGCCTTGCTCCCCAAATACTTCAAGGAGGATGCCAGCGAGTTGTCATTTGATGCATTCAAGGCTGGAGACAAACTAATCCCATGGAAGGCATTGGGCACCATCAAAGGCAAAGCGCTTGAAGGGCTTTACTACGAACAATTGATGCCTTCCGCAGCCAATTCCCTGGATGCCATACAAGAGATCACGCCAGGTGCAGACCCCTTCAAGGTGGTTGTTGGTGATTTCGTGACTACTGAAGATGGAACGGGGATAGTGCATACTGCGCCTGCTTTTGGTGCTGATGACTACAAGGTGGGAAAGAAATATGGGCTTGGAATCCTCACCCTTGTAGACCGGGAAGGAAAGTTTGTGGATGGCCTGGGAGAATTCAGCCACCGGTTCGTAAAAAATTACAAGAACGAAGATAATTTTGTGGATGTCAACATTGATATCTGCGTTCAACTCAAAAAAGACGGTAAGGCATTCAAAGTAGAAAAATACGAGCACAATTATCCCCATTGCTGGAGAACTGATAAACCAATCCTTTATTACCCATTGGACGCCTGGTTCATCAAGACAACCGCAATCAAGGACAGGATGGTGGAACTCAACAAGACCATCCAATGGAAACCCAAATCAACTGGCGAAGGCAGGTTCGGGAATTGGCTGGAAAACATGGTAGACTGGAACCTCAGCCGCAGCAGGTTCTGGGGAACACCTTTGCCTATCTGGAGGACTGAAGATGGTGCTGAACAGATTTGCATAGGTTCTGTAGCAGCGCTGAATACCGAAATCAGAAAAGCAGCTTCAGTGCTTGGTGGAGATACAAACAAGCAGTTTGTTGAAAATGGATTGGCAGACCTGCACAAGCCATTTGTTGATGATGTGGTTTTGGTGAGCGCCTCCGGCAAGGCAATGAGACGTGTGCCGGATTTGGTGGATGTTTGGTTTGACAGTGGGGCCATGCCCTATGCCCAGTGGCATTATCCATTTGAGAACCGAGCATTGGTAGAAAGCGGCAACGCTTTTCCTGCTGATTTTATTGCTGAAGGAGTTGACCAGACCCGCGGGTGGTTTTACACCTTGCACGCATTGGGGGCCCTTTTGTTTGACAGTGTTGCCTACAAGACTGTTGTGTCCAATGGTCTTGTGTTGGATAAAAATGGCAACAAGATGAGCAAGCGACTGGGCAATGTTATTGATCCTTTCAGTACCATAGAAACCTATGGGGCTGATGCCACCCGCTGGTACCTGATTACCAATGCCTCTCCTTGGGATAACCTTAAATTTGACATCGAAGGCATCAAAGAAGTGCAGCGAAAATTCTTCGGTACGCTATACAATACCTATCAATTCTTTTCTCTCTATTCAAATGTTGATGGGTTTAATTACAGTGAAGCAGATGTTCCGTTCAATGAAAGGCCTGAAATCGACCGTTGGATTCTGTCAAGCCTGCAGAGCCTGATCAAGCAGGTTTCCCAACACATGGAGGACTATGAGCCAACCCTTGCAGGAAGGGCCATTGATGAGTTCGTTGACGAGTTGCTCAGCAACTGGTACGTAAGGCTTTCCAGAAGGCGGTTCTGGAAGGGCGAATATGGAACGGATAAAATCAGTGCATACCAAACACTCTATAATTGTTTGGTGACTGTTGCGAAATTGGCTGCGCCAATTTCGCCGTTCTTCACCGATTCGATTTACCGAAACCTGAATGCAGTCACCGGTAAAGAGCCTTTCAGCTCCGTACACCATGCTGATTTTCCAGAGGCCAATGATGCCTGGATTGATCTTGCATTAGAGGAGAGAATGGGCATGGCAAAGGAAATCTCCTCTCTTGTACTGTCCATCAGGAAAAAAGTAAATATCCGGGTGCGCCAACCCCTTCAGAAAATGCTGATTCCTGTCAATGGCGAAGCCATGCAAGGTCAATTGGAAAAGGTTGAAGACCTTATCCTGGCCGAGGTGAATGTCAAAGAAATGGAATACCTGCCTGCTGATAATGATTTTATCCGCAAAAAGATAAAAGCCAATTTTGTGATATTGGGCAAGCGGTTGGGCGGGAAAATGAAGCTTGCTGCTGCGGCCATTGCTGCCATGTCCCAGGAAGAGATCCGGGAACTGGAGTCAACTGGGGCGTATTCGCTCATGGTGGAGGGAGAATCGATTGGTCTTCTTAAAGAAGAAGTCGACATCCAAAGCGAAGATGTTGAGGGTTGGATGGTGGCATCCAGAAATGCCCTTACGGTAGCGCTGGATGTAGTGGTGAGCCCTGCCCTTGAGCAAGAGGGAAATGCCAGAGAGCTGGTGAACAGGGTTCAAAAGATCAGAAAGGACCTTGATTTGGAGTTGACGGACAGAATAATTGTTGAAATTCAGTCTGATCCGGGGCTGGACGACGCGTTTACACAATTTAATGCATATATTTGCGCGGAAATTTTGGCTGACCATGTCTTGCTTAAAACGGGATTATCTGAAGGGCTTGATACCGAGATTAATGGTAAAACGCTGAAGATCAATGTTATAAAAAAAGGGTAAGAATTATGGCAACAAAGAAACCAGCACCAGCAAAAACTGCAAAACCAGTTCAGAAACCAGCGCCAGCAAAAAAAGCAGCGCCATCCAAGGCTCCTGTAAGCAAGGTTGCAGTGCCAGCCCCTAAAAAATCTGTCCCAGCCAAGGCAGCTCCTGCGAAAGCGGCTCTAGCTAAGGCAGCTCCAGCCAAAGCGGCTCCAGTTAAGGCAGCTCCAGCCAAAGCGGCTCCTGCCAAGGCAGCTCCTGCGAAAGCGGCTCCTGCCAAGGCAGCTCCTGCAAAAGCGGCTCCTGTAAAAGCAGCTCCTGCGAAAGCGGCTCCTGCAAAAGCAGCTCCAGCGAAAGCGGCTCCTGCCAAGGCAGCTCCTGCCAAAGCAGCTCCTGCGAAAGCGGCTCCAGCCAAAGCAGCTCCAGCAAAAGCAGCTCCTGCCAAAGCAGCTCCAGCCAAGGCAGCTCCTGCCAAAGCGGCTCCTGCGAAAGCAGCTCCAGCAAAAGCAGCTCCAGCGAAAGCAGCTCCAGCAAAAGCAGCTCCAGCCAAAGCGGCTCCAGCAAAAGCAGCTCCAGCGAAAGCAGCTCCAGCGAAAGCAGCTCCAGCGAAAGCGGCTCCTTCAAAACCTGCATCAAAAGCCCCCGGAAAAAAAGTTCCTACCATTTCTCCAGAGGTCAGGTTTGCTGAAACAAGCAAAGCACCTGTCAGTCCTGCCGAACTGCGCAAGGCACTCAGGGCCAAGGAAGCAAAAAAGGACACAAAGTCTGTTGCCATGCCTAAAATCAATTCGAAATCTTCCCGAAAATACGAGCCAGATTTTACCAAGTCTGTGCTTGATGCCAAAGAAGTGGTAACCCCAATGGCTCCCACACAGCGTTACTCTGATGCTGAGCTTGGTGAATTCCGTGAGCTGGTACAAAACAAGCTCAATGCCGCAAAACAAGAACTCAATTACCTGAACGGTTTGATTACAAGAAAGGATTCGATGAGCGGCGGAGATTCAGACAACCGTTACATGACCATGGAAGACGGAAGCCTCAGCATGGAACGTGAGCAGCTCAGTCAGATGGCCAGCAGGCAAATTGACTTCATTGAAAAGCTGGAAAAAGCTATGATGAGGATTCAAAACAAAACCTATGGCATTTGCAGGGTTACTGGAAAGTTGATTGACAGGGCCAGGTTAAGAGCAGTTCCTCATGCAACCCTCAGCATGGAAGCCAAGACCAACATGAACAAGCCCGGAAATTTTTCCCATCAGTAAAGATCAGGTGAATCAATCAATGCATTTGTTGCATGGAAACCAGTCTGCTGTAGATTCCCTTTGACTGAATCAGGTCATCGTGTTTACCCCTTTCGGCAATCATTCCTTCATGCAATACAATGATCTCATCTGCATGCCTGATGGTGGAAAGCCTGTGCGCGATAATGATGCTGGTGCGGTCTTTCATCAGTTTGTTGATGGCATCCTGAACCCATTTTTCGCTCTCGGTATCCAAAGACGATGTTGCTTCATCCAGGATTAAAATCGGCGGATTTTTCAATACTGCCCTTGCAATGGTAAGTCTTTGTCTTTCTCCACCGCTCAATTTTGATCCCCGGTCGCCTACCAGGCTTTCATATCCTTCCTCTTTATTTTCAATGAACAGGTGTGCATTTGCAATTGTGGCAGCAGCCATAATTGCATCAATTGTAGCCTTTTCATTGCCCAAAGAGATATTTGCCCTGATGCTATCATTGAACAGAATAGGTTCCTGGGTTACAATCCCCATAAGGTTGCGGAGGTCTTTGATCTTGTATTTTTTGATGTTGATGCCATCAATCAGCACTTCCCCGGATGTTGCATCATGAAAACGGGGGATGAGGTCGGCCAGGGTGGATTTTCCTGCCCCTGAGGATCCAACAAGGGCGATGGTCTGGCCTTTTTTGATGGTCAGGTTGATCTTGTTCAAAATGCTTTTGTCCGGATAGGCAAACACAACATCCCTGAGTTCAATTGTTTCATTGAAGCCTGCTATGGGCAAAGGATTCGGGTCTTCCATTACTGCCTGCTCCTCCATGATCAGTTTTTGAATGCGCTCAATGCTGGCGGCCCCTTTTTGGATATTATAGGAAGCTGTGCTGAAAGCTTTCAGGGGGTTGATGATTTGGGTAAAGATGGCGATGAATGTTAGAAAATCAGGTCCGTTCAATGAAAAATCATGGTTCAGTACCAAGGATCCGCCGTAGTACAATACACAGGAAACCGCCATGATGCCCAATGTTTCTGAGACCGGTGAGGCAAGATCCCTTCTTCGATTGGCTCTGTTCTTGATGTTAAAAAGATCATGGTTTTCTTTTTTGAAACGCCTCAGCTGTTGTCCTTCTGCATTGAATGCCTTCACAACCCGGATGCCCCCAAGGGTCTCTTCTATGGTGCTGAGGATCTCTCCCAACTTTTCCTGCACACCTGTCGATACTTTTTTCAATGACCGGCCAATCCTTCCAATCACCAGGCCTGCAATAGGAAGAAAAAGCAGCAGGAATACAGACAGTTCAGGACTGAGGCTTACCATGGCAAACAGGTAAAAAGCAATCAGGATGGGTTCCCTGAAAAAGCTTTCCAGAAAACTGATGGTGGAAAATTCCACGTCCTGGAGGTCGTTGGTGAGGCGGCTCATGATGTCACCCTTTCTTTGCTCATTGAAAAAGCCAACTGGCAAATCAAGAATTTTGCGGAACATATCTGTTCGCATGTCGTTGATGATGCTGTT
>CANEWJ010000063.1 GCA_947442625.1 Chitinophagaceae bacterium | reverse complement strand
CTGGAAATCTGTAGGAAAGGGATACCTGATGCTGGGTGGAAGCACAGACCTTCAAAAGGGACCGGGTTATTTTGCAGGAGACCTAAGTGGTATTACCGCCAAAAAAGCACCTTTCTGGTTTTCTCCCTTCTACCGGCCAGGAAAAAAAATAGCCAAAACAAGAGACTGGAACAGGAAATTGGAAGCCATTGTGGAAGAAGCTCCCAATTGGGATATCGGATTTGTTGTTGGGGTTCCTGCATGGATACAGATGTGCATGGAAATGATCATCGAACGGTACAAATTGAACAACATCCATGAAATATGGCCAAACCTCACTTTGTTTTGTCATGGTGGAGTGGCTTTCGAACCCTATAAAAAAGGATTTGAACGGTTGCTGGGGAAACCCATTTCTTACATTGAAACCTACCTGGCTTCAGAAGGATTCATCGCTTATCAAGACCGACAGGATCCGGATGGCATGAAACTGGTGTTGAATGAGCATATCTTTTTTGAATTCATTCCTTTTGATGAGGCGCATTTTGATACAGAAGGCAATATAACTGATGCATCCAACACCATCCTCATCGAGGATGTGGAGGAAAACATCGACTATGCCATCCTGATCAGCACTGCGGCAGGTGCCTGGAGATACCTGATTGGAGACACCATCCGGTTTGTGAACAAAGAAAGATCTGAAATCATCATCACCGGAAGAACAAAACATTTTCTCAGCCTCGTGGGTGAACACCTCAGTGTAGACAACATGAACCGCGCTGTTCAGGTGGCCAGTGAAAAACTGAATGCCTCCATAACGGAATTTACGGTAGCAGGTGTTCCCATGAATGGCTTCTTTGGACACCACTGGTATATCGGCACAGATGATGCAGTTGATTTGACTGAGCTCAGGAACATCATTGATGAAACCCTGAAAGCGTTGAATGATGATTATGCGGTAGAAAGAAAAAGTGCCCTCAAGGATGTTGTTGTGGAAATATTGCCAGAAAACGTATTCATAGCGTTCATGGAAAGCAAAGGCAAGATGGGTGGTCAGCACAAGTTCCCAAGGGTATTGAAGGGAAATGCACTGGAGGAATGGAAGGATTTCCTGGCCAAAAGATAGCTCCTTCCAAAACAAAGAAAATTCTCTGCCCTTTGTTCAGTAATTTCATTGTGTTGAACCCATAAAAATCATATTGATTTTCACCATGCTCGAATCAATCATCAAAGGAATTGGACTGGGGCTTATTTTGGCTGTTTCAGTGGGGCCGGTGATTTTCACCCTCCTGAAACAGAGCATCAACAATGGACACAAGGGTGGATTCAGCTTCGTGGCAGGTGTATGGCTGAGTGATCTCGTATTGATCATCATCAGCAACATGTTTTCTTCACTGGTGATGGAGGCCCTGGCATTTAAAAATACGATTGGCTATGTTGGTGCAGTGTTTGTAGTATCACTGGGCATTTACTATGTTTTTTTCAAGAAAGTCAAATTCGGAGTGGATAAAAATCTGCCATTGGTTGAATTCGGAAAAAAAGCCATTACAAAAACATTCATCTCTGGATTTATCATCAATACACTGAATCCCAGCGTGATGTTGTTTTGGCTGATCAATACAACAGCTCTTGCCGTGACCCATACCCCATTTGAAAGGATTATTCTTTTTGGCACCTGCTTGTTGGTTAATGTAGTTGCAGACATACTGAAGGTGATGCTGGCCGCAAAGGTTCGCCATAGCCTTACACCCCACAATATCAAAATCATCAATAAAATTTCAGGAACAATCCTGATCATTTTGGGACTGGTCATCGTTTACGGCATTCGGTTTTTAAACAAATGAAATGAAATTACTCAAACGAAACATTTTCCTGTTTCTCCTCTTCCTTCCTTGCGGCCAACTGTTGGCCCAGGGATCAGACATGGTGGTGCTGAAAAAAGGGCCAGAAAGAACACTGAAGACCTATCTTTCCGGCTCCCAAATTCATTTTGTAACCATTGCCGGTACTGAGGTCAAGGGAATGATCCGTAAAATCCAAAAGGACAGCCTCTACATCAATATTTATGACGAAAGGGCCGCCTATACCATCTGGGGCACCTCTTTCTGGGACACTGTTTCAGTGGGTCTTTCGAGGTATCATATCAAGGAGGTGAGGGAGATTTTCAAACCCAGCGAAAAATTCAGTTTCATCAAAAATGGATTGATTTTTATGATGGGAGGTTCCGCCTATGCCATCCTCCACAGTGTCAATGCCCTTTACCTGAAACAACCGATCATCCCTTCCACCATGGCCATATCAGGTGCAGTCGCACTGACCGGATTTGCACTAAGCCGTATCCACAAAAAAACAGTAACCCTGGGCAACAAATATTATCTTCAATACATTCCAGTAATCAAATAATATCCCGTGCTGCGCATCATCAAAAAGGTATTTTTCTTTCTGCTCATCTCTCATCTTGCCTACATTGTGTTGATACGATTTGTTGATCCTTTCATCACAGTTACACAGGTCACCAGCATCATTGAAGGAAATGGTTTCAAAAGAAAGCATTTGTCTTTGGATGAAATGTCCACGGCTGCAAAACTTGCCGTGATTGCTTCAGAAGACCAGTTGTTCCCAGACCACAATGGATTTGATATCAAAGGCATTGAAAGGGCCCTGGCTTTCAACAAGAAGAAGAAAGGGAAAAAGATCAGAGGCGCCTCTACCATCAGCCAGCAGGTAGCCAAAAATGTATTTCTCTGGCAGGGGCGCAGCTGGTTCAGAAAAGGGCTGGAGGTTTATTTTACTTTCATGATTGAGCTGGTATGGAGCAAGCAAAGAATACTGGAAGTATACCTGAATGAAGCTGAAATGGGCAAAGGCATTTTTGGCATTGAAGCCGCGGCTAAAAAATATTTCAAGAAGCCTGCCTCAAGGCTCACAAGAACTGAAGCGGCCATGATTGCCGCATCCCTGCCCAACCCGGTGAGGTATACGGTAAAGCCTGCATCCACCTATGTTTCAAGGAAATACCCCTGGGTATTGCGCCAAATGAACAACCTTGATGGCGATCCTGATGTAATGGCCATCATTCGGTAATAGAACGCTTCAATGCATAGGTTCTGCTGTTGATGGTGGGCTCTGAAAAACTTCCTTTCAATCCCCACCGAATGGTATACTTTTTTTCTTCCAATGGAGGTAGGTGTAGCCTGAAATTATGCCCGTATTCACTGTCGTGACCAATATTGCGACCGGTTGGCAAGAGCATCGGGTCTTGTTTTCCGGACCGGTAAATGATCAGGAAGATCTCAGGGTGTTTTGCCATAGACCTTTCCATGATTTGCCTGTTGCCATAGGTAAGTTTCAGGACCACACTGACAAATCCCTCCTCATCCATGTTCAAATCTCCTCCATCTAATTGAACAGCGCCATAAGAAACAAAATCATTTGTGGTTTCTGCAGCCAGTTGCATGCGGGAAGTTTGAACGGAGTCCTTCATGGCGGCGGCACCCATCGATCCAAATACCATTACCCTCCGTTCTTGAAGCTGCTCCTCCATCGGCCAGAAATTATAATTGCTCCTGCGATAGCGGTGGGTATTGAGCGAGAAAGAGGTGTCTCCTGCGTAGAACCAATATTTGGAAGCCCGCTGATAAGAGTTGGTGAAGACCACGGGCAAGCCATTGGCTTTTTTCTTGATGGCGGCAGCCCATTCCTTGTTCTGGTGAAACTCGTCTTTGGGCATGAAGGGTAGGGCCTGAATATCGAGTATCATGTAAACCCTTACAAGGATTACCAGTGCAATGGAATAAGGCAGCAACCGATAGATCCACCGGGCCTTGTTCTTGTTTTGGCTGAGGTACTGATAAGACAATACAATCAGTGGCGCCATCAGCAGGATGGTCCAATTGGCCTCGGTTCGGCTCCTGAAAGAGGAAAGGAAAAATAACATATAAGTGCCGATCAGTGACCAGTACATGGCCTTTTCCGTTGCATTGGCATACCTGTTTTTCAAGGCTGTCCAAATGATCAGCCATCCCACCAATGGACCGGTCAACAGCAGTTGACCAAGCAAATAATCTGCTGTAAAGGATGGTTTATATGGCGGTGAAAGCCTTTCAAAAAGATGATAGTTGATGGACGGAAGTCCGTGCAGGATTTGCCAGATGACATGGGGCATGAAAAGCCCTACAGCAATCAAGATAACCAGCAAGCTTTTCCATCTTATCAGGATAGATGGATTGGAAAGAATAGTAAAAAATATGATCAGGATGCCATGGTACTTGCTGTACAGCAACAAGGCGATGACAATGGCAAGAAATAAGGCATGTATGAGTGTATTTTTCTGCTCAAATGCCTGGTAGGCAATGAAAAAAAGTGCAGTAAAAAACAACAAGGGAATGTCTGGAACCGCAATGATGCCGCCTATTTGCAGCACTGCCATGTTGAGCACAATGGCAAAGAAAAGCCTGATGTCTTTGGGCTGGGTAAGGTATTCAATCAGGGCAATTGTTGCTGTGCCCATCAAAACAATGAAGAACCGCAATCCCAATTCCCCAGGCAAGATGGCTGTCCCCAACTTGATCAGCACAGCAATCATGGGAGGATGGTCAAAATAGCCCCAGTCAAGGAACCTGGAATAGACCCAATAATAAGCCTCATCATCAAATAACTCCGTTCCGGCAGCCTGCACCAGGGAAACCATAAACCAGGAAGCATAAAAACCCAAACGAAGTTGTCGGGTTGATGGAGAGGAGGGTGATGGTAATGCTGTATTCATCATTGAGCTATTTCAGCAGGCTGTTAACCCAATCAATGGCCATTTGGCTTCTGTAAGGATCCTGTCCTGAAACTTCATGCCAGGGGAGGGATTGGTTGACCAGGAGGTCCTTGTAATGGTGGTACAACTTGTCTCGGGTTTCCAAATCAGGATACTCCCGCAATTCATCCTTGACCCAGGGCAGGTCAGGCTTGCAGAGCAAGTATCCATCATATTTTCTTTGTACAATTTCTTTGAGGATGAAGGGATGACAATTACCAAAAACAAATTCGCACCATACTTTCATCACTTGCATGTCTGTGTCGATGAACAATATCGGCAGGCCATCGGCTCCGGCTTGTTCGTGCATATCAATCGCCTCTTCTGTGGCTTGATCCTCCAGGGTCAACTGACCGCTTGCAATGGTGAGCAGGTCTTCAAACGTGTAATCAGTGCCATGCTCGAGCAAATATTCCCTGGCATATTCCTTGCACCAGATGGTTGAAAAATGCTTTGCCAGTGCAGAACACAATGTACTCTTCCCTGTTGATTCAGGACCAATCGCTACTATTTTTATGATTTGCTTAGGCTCTTGACTGTTCATTTGCTTTTTTTCTCCATTCCTGCAATCCCATGATGGCCAGCACCAGCAGGATGGCATAATAAACGGCTGTGAAGGTATAGCCTTTTGAATAATACAAAGGGATAGAAGAGATGTTGGTGATGATCCACCAAATCCAACTTTCCACTTTTTTCTTGGTCATCAGCCACATACCGGTGAAAGCAGATGCGGATGCAAGTGCATCTGCCCAAGGAATGGCGCCTGGCGCAAATGCTGTTTGAATATAAGAAAGAGAGAAAAAGATGGCCAGGTAAATGGATACAAAAAAAGCCAATTGCTGGACCCACTCTTTGTTTGTGGAAAATTGAACATGCACAACAAGCAACTGTTCATCGTTTCGCCTCATCCAATTGTACCACCCATAGATACTCATGATGGTATAATAAAGGTTAACGGTAGCCTCACCAAACAAGTCGCCTTTGAAACTGAGGTAAACATAAAGGATGGTGCCGATCAAGCCTGTTGGATAAACCCAAATGCTTTCTTTTCTTGAAAACCAAACGGAAATGATGCCTGAGAAGATGGCGGTTAATTCCAGGAAATCCATTGAGGGTAGGGGGTGGAAAGGTTTAAAGGTTTAGCGGTGGAGAGGTTTGAAGGATTGAAGTAAAATACTTAAACCTCTTCAACAGCCGATGGCGACTTAAACCACTTCAACATTTTAATTACTCTGATTCCGCCACTACTTCCACCACTTCTGGAATCATGCGTTTCATCATTCCTTCGATACCCGATTTGAGGGTGATCATGGATGATGGGCAACCGCTGCAGGAACCTTGGAGCATAAGGGTTACAATGCCATCTTCAAATTTCTTGAACTGGATGGCACCACCGTCCATTTCTACTGCGGGCTTCACATAGTTTTCCAGCAATTCCTTGATGCGTTTTACAACATCTCCATCTTCTGACAACACAATATTGCCATCAGTTGACTGTGTTGCAGGCAGTTCATCTTCATTAACGATTGCTTTACCGTCTTCAAGATAATCCTTGAGGAATTGGCGGATAGAGGGTTTTACATCGTCCCAATCCGCTTCTGCAGTTTTGGTCAGGGTGACAAAATTACTGGCGATGAACACTCCTTTTACAAACGGAAAACTGAAGAGTTCCAACGCCAGGGGTGAAGGTTTTGCCTTTTCAATGTCTTGAAAATCAACACTTTTACCAGGATACAAGAGTTTGTTGGCCACAAACTTCATGGTTTCCGGATTGGGCGTCATCTCTGTATAAATGCTTACGGTGATATTTCCTGTTTTGATCATAATATCTGATTAACAAGCAAATTTACGAGAAGTTGTGGTTTAATGTGGCGAAATACGGAAAATACAATCACTTCTTCCTGATGATCTTCTCAACGAGTTCCATGTGGGCTGGATGGATGAAATATTCAAAACTACGCTTGTCAAATTCTGAGCGCTGCTTGTCTACTACAGGTTTTTTATCCCGGGTGATGATGCTCAGCTTTTGGTTGATGGAACCAATCAAATCGCTGCGCATGCGTTTTTGGACTTCTACAGATCTGTGCTGAACACCTGTCACTTTGTTGATTTCATCGATGGAAGTGAGCCTTTCATCCGCTGAATGGTTGAACAGGAATTCAAGCAATGACCGCTCCCGCTCCTCGAGCAGTTCGAGGATGCGGGTGGATCTAAACGAGGTTGGGTGTTTCTCCGATTCAGGTGCTGCAACGGCTTTAAGACTATCGTTAGGAGCAGACAAGGGTTGACCTGCTGGGGTGTATGCTCTTTCTATGGCTAGAGTGGGTTGTGCTTTCTTGGCCTTGTAGAGCAACAAGCCTAAAAAAGAGCTTAAAAATCCAAGAAACACAAGCAAAAAAGACTCTGCTCCTATATCGTTCAATAATCCTGGAGTTTCCATGGGTGTATACACGGGAATTCCTGAATCGATGAGGTCTGCCCGAGAGATGACCAGTGAATCGTATGGATGAAATTGGTCACCCACATAAAAAACAGAATCAATGGCAAAACTGGCTATGGCACGATCAGCATAATTGTTGGAGGAGAAAATGGCATTAATTTTGGAACGGATTTGATTTGATAACTTGCAATAGCGATTATTAACAAGGTCCAATACCCCAAAATTATCATCCAATAGGCCCCATGGCAGGGTTGCAACAATAACATGAGGAGTGTCTGACATCCTTCCCACTCTGGTCCAATCGCCTGCCTTAACGTTTAATCGATAAAGCCCCTCTTTGCCCTGTTCAGCATTGCCATTTTTCAACATCTCAGCTGAAGGTGTAGGTATTGCATTGAGGGTAAGGGTTTTATTTGCTGTGTCGAGAAAGAAGAACCCATCCTTATTTTTTCTCCAGTGGATGTTGTCTGATAATTGAATAGCATCCCATTGTCTGCTGAAAACATTGTAACTCCTCAAGGTGCCATTGGTAATCCAAAACCCTTGACCACCGAAAGAATAGAAAATGGAATCTAGTCTAAACCCGATGCTATTGAAGTTGTACCCACTGTAATATGTATCATCGATCCGCTGCCAGCGATAGCTCCTTTGGGAAGTATCCAATTGGTATATCCTACCTGTACCCTGCGGAAAAACATACAGCCCAGAAGAATCTTTGATTAAATTATACCCTTCAGTGTTGAAATTGGCTGGAAGGTCTGAGAAATCAACCAATGATTTCTTATGCTGGGAGTAAACAAGGACGGTACCTTTATGGGAGGAAAGTTTTTTTAAAATTGGAGGCATTCCCTGGCCCAGGGAAAATGGTCCGTAACCAAAAATAAAGAGCAACAAAAAAGGGCAGAACTTCGACATTGAAGAGCAATATCAATCACTGCCGCTAGAATTCAAGGTGAGAAGTGTGAAAAAAAAGTGCGTTTTAACCAATTAAGATAATCACTAATGTATAAATAATTGATATGCAATTACAACAATGATTAAACAATAGAAATATTTTTTCACCTATTTTTTACCCTTTTCAGCAATTCAAGCAGCTTTTCCTCTACCATTGCAGGTGTAATTTGCTCCATACAAGCATGGTCTCCACGCCAACAAGTGGTGTTTCCAAAGACAGAACAGGGCCTACAAGAAAGATTAACCTGCACTGCATTCAAAGGGTCTTGCCTGAAGCCATAAAATCCAGCATAGGGATGGGTGGGGCCCCAAAGGGAGATAACAGGTACATTAACCAAGGAGGCCAAATGCATGTTTGCAGAATCCATGGTAACCATTGCCTGCATCTCCTGCATGATTTCAAGCTCATCGGCAATAGAACTGGTAGATGACATGGGTACAGCACGACTAAAATGACCTTCCCAATCAGCCAACAGTAGTCTCTCCGCCCCTTTACCTCCAAAAAAATACAACTGATACGGGGCTCGGTCAAAAAATTGGACAATCTCCTTAAACCTATCAAGGGGATACATTTTGGTAGCATGTTTTGCAAAAGGAGCAAAGCCAATTTTTACCACCGGATTACTGGCCTGCATTGAAATAGTATGCTTCGTTCCCTTAACAGTCACTGTATCCCGGTCAACCTCATCAACCTGGGGAAAATTGATCATGAATCCCAACCTTTTGAACACATCTGCATACCGTTCGGTAGCATGGGGCAAAGGCCTGAATATTTTATTGTCCTTCCTGACAAGGGCATATTTTTCAATTCGGCCCTTGTTGATGACTTCTGTTTTTCGACGACTGGCTTCAAAAAGAAACCTCAGTACATGGGTGCGAATGACACCATGAAGGTCGGCGACCATGGAGAATTGATACTTCTTTCTGAGAAAATTAAAAATCCTAAAGATGCCAATGAATCCTTTGAATTCAGCTTTAAGGTCAAATCCTTCAAATTCCAATCGATCAATGCCAGAAAATAGACCCGCACAATGCCTCTCACTGGCCATGACAAGGGAAACATCCTTGTTGGCCGCAAGAAACGCTTTAATGACGGGTACCGTCAACGCCACGTCTCCCAGGGCAGAAAACCTCAAGACCAATATTTTCTGTTGTATGGAATCTGACATCATTTCTTCTCCAGGTTGTACAATACAGGATTCAGGGAAGGATCATTGTACATTTTCATCTGTCGGTATACCTTCATCTGTTTTTTCCCTTCACTGATCTCTGCCAGCAACTCATCTATTGAGGTAGAAAGATCCGTTTGTTGTTCTAAGAGTACCTGCAATTTGGCAGTGCATTTTGTCCTGTGTTCAGGAGTTGCATCTACCCTTACGGCCTCTTCCTGCATGTGGTAAATCTTGAGGATCAGGATAGACAGTCTATCGATGGCCCATGCAGGGCTTTCGGTATTGAGTTTTGCTCCCGAAACTGCATCAACCCCAGCATAAAGCGCTAAAAAATAATCGTCAATCTGTTCCACCATATCGGTCCTTAACTGGTTTGACTTGTCAATTCTTCGTTTGAGTCCGATACCGGCAAATGGATCAATGTTGGGGTCACGCACAATATCCTCCAGGTGCCATTGCACCGTATCGACATGGTTTTTAGCAAACAAGAGATGCTCAAAACTCCCTTCAGAAAAAGGATTATGCTCCGCTTCGTCTACATTGTTGTGCAGGTGGTATGCCGCTACTGCCCGCTGAAAAACTTCAATACATGTTAAACTGATTGTCATGGGACAAAAATAAAGAATCTGGGGTGATTGGCACAAGGGAATAACAAAACCTATCCCGGCAGTGATTTGGTTTTTGATTTAATGAGGATTGTGACCGTCAGCGAAAAAATAAAAGTCAAGGCTGGGCCTGCAGTAAAAGCGATCATCCTTGATTCGGGAGACTGCGCGGAGTAGATGCCCCAAAATGCCCAGGCGAGTACGAATCCAAATGCAGGTTGCTTTTGTTTGCCCACCATAAAGATACCCAGCAATAGGGCCACCAGTATCATGATCATGCTCCATACCTGGGGAGACAAAGGTTCGCCCTGCCATCCAAACCCAACGAGCAGTGCTGTTACATTGGCGATGGTGGCTACACAGATCCAAGCCAGATAGACTACAAAGGCATGGTAGGTCCAAAGCCTATAAAAGAAAGGCATCTGGTTTTTCATGGGGCGTATGGCAATGTACAAGAGCAAAAGGGTAACCAAAAAAGCTATCATGATGGCAAGGGACATGCCGAGATACAGATAGTGCCAGGCAAGAATCCAACCTGCATTCAATACACAAGTGATCAGAAAATAAGGCCCTGCCTTTTTTATACAGGCCTTGGCCGCATCATTGAATTTCCCAAAAGCGGCAAAAAGACTACAAAAGACAAAGCCTATCAACAGCAGGTAAATCACCCCCCATATGCTGAAAGTGAACCCCGCAGGGACAAAATAATTGGGATACAGTGCTGAAATCTGCCCAGTATTATACCCGTTGATGGGTAAAATATTGGCCAAGGCATTGACGGCCAGCACCAAACTGAGACCTGCAACATTGAGCAATGCATTTAATTTGGATCCCATTGTAACGATTGTATGTAGATGATATATGCTAATTTTTTAAGGTCAACATCAAGGCATATTGACTACCTAATCCACACACCTGAACCCGGTATGTTCCAGCCCCGTATCTGTTGCTGTTTTCATCCTTGATGTCACCCTGTATCCTTTGCAATAAGAAGCGTTGCAGAGAAAGGATCCTCCCCTGACAACCCTTTTCTGAACAGTAGGTTCCTGTGGATCATAACTGTCTGCAGGCCCTTGGGGATCGACGGATATCTGTCCGCTGACCTTGGCATAATAATCATCCCGGAACCAATCAAAGCACCATTCCCAGACATTTCCAGCCATGTCATAGAGACCAAAGCGATTGGCGGGAAAAGTCTTTACAGGGGATGATGAGGGGAATTTGTCCCAGTTGGTATTCGTGCTTGGAAATGTTCCCTGCCAGGTATTGGCCTTGGGATTTCCTTGTTCAATGTCTTCATTGCCCCAAGGATATTTATCGGTTCTTCCTCCCCTTGCTGCGTACTCCCATTCGGCTTCGGTGGGCAACCGTTTTCCTGCCCATTTGCAATAGGCCATGGCATCATCCCAGGAAACATGCACTACAGGATAATTCTCCTTACCGGTGATATTGCTGCCCACACCTTTGGGGTGTTTCCAGTTGGCGCCTTTTTTCCAGTCCCACCACTGGCTAGGGTCGCCCAATCCTGTGCCGGGAGCCTGTTTCACAAATACAAGGGAAGCGGCTACCAACACACTGTCTGGAGGCTTGGGCGTGCCTGCAGGTACCTGTTTTTTTATTTCTTCCCAGTTGGGAGCAATTTCTGCAGTAGTCACATATCCTGTGGCGTCCACAAATTTTTTGAACTGGACATTGGTAACCTCGGTGGCATCCATCCAAAAGCCACTGACCTTCACCCGGTGTTGGGGATATTCATCCTCTCTTCCTTCATCATCATTGGCTCCCATCATGAAATCACCGCCTGCAATCCAAACCATTCCCTCATGGGAAGCGCTGTCTGCGGCGCTGGAGAAACTGGTGTCTGACGCAGCAACAGCATACCTTGCAGGCAAATTTGAAGAGCAATGCAGCAGGCTGTCTTCTACAGAAGCATATTTTTTTGGTGCTGCAGGCTGGTTGCAGGAACAAGCAAGGATTGAAAAGATGACAATGGTAAACAGTAATGACCTCATGGATAGTATTCAGGTTTTAAATGTAGTTTTTTTAGCGACAGCAGCGCAGCATTTATCTTTAAAAGAATGGTCGGTCTTTGAGATTTCCAAATTTCAGATACGTCTTGTTGAGGCCCCATTTGAAATCACCTTCCTTGAAATGCACCAGCAAATCCTTGGCAGTACTCATGTTCTTCCTTATCAATGTGATGGTCTCGCCGGCTCTGGTATCAAAAGAATAGCTCACATGGCCATTTGATCGCTGGGTTACCGGCACCACGATTCCCCTTTTGTCTGAAACAATGTCAAAATCAAAAGTTGTAACCATGTCAAGGGTACACCTGTTTCCTGCCAGGCTTTTGACCTGCACTTGTTGAAGGATGCCATCATACATGACAGCACTGACCCTGAAGGCCCCTTCTGCCCCCAGGTCTTTGAAGGACATTTCCCTCCACGCTGATGGAATGGCAGGCAGGATATTGATTTTCCCATCATCACTTTGGATCATCATTTCCAGCAGGCTGGTGGCAAATGCCATGGGTGTTTCAAAACAAGGTCCTGACTCTGCATAGAGGCCCCCAGGTTCAGCATGCCTGTTCAAAAAATCATTGAGGTATTTGATGGACTTATCTCCCTCACCCAACAGGGAATACATGGCAGAAGCCCCTGTGTATGAATAGCCTGCCAACGCCGCTGGCATGGAATGCCAATGGTTGATGGATCGGATGGTCATTTCCCTGTGCGCAGGATTTTTCATGTCCAACAAACGATAAGGGTAGATGGCCAGCAGATGAGAATAATGGCGATGGGATGAGGTCAGGTCAACATTCCGCCCAATCATAAACCCCTTGTCACCGGTCGGCAATGGGGTAAGTCGCTGGAGTACCTCGCTCCATTTGGTTTTATCGGGATCATTGAGCTTCAGCAGCTGGTCGACATGCAACAGTGTTTGCAATCCCCATATCAGACCAGACAAGGAATAGTGCGCATCTTCTGCATCGGCATATTCGGGAGAATGTGATTTGACAAGGTGATATATTCCGTTTTCATCCTTGTACAGCAGGTGCATCAGGTAGTTGACAGTACGTTTCAGCAGTGGATAGATCTTCGTTTTCAGTTCATTCTTGTCTCCGCTGTATTGATAATAACGGTAATAATAGAGCATGGTCCAGACCAGGTTTCCGGGTTCAAACTGGCCTTTTCGAAGATCGTCTTGGTTCAATGGTGCATGCAGATCGAATGAGGTGATTCTTCCAATAGCAGCTGCATCATTGCGCCATTTTTCAGGGACATTGTTGATGAGCGTTTGTTTGTTTTTGTT
>CANEWJ010000062.1 GCA_947442625.1 Chitinophagaceae bacterium | reverse complement strand
AGCTCCAGCAGGTCATCCCGCAGATCAGCTACCAACAAACAAACATCTGCATCTTCCATGCTGGATTTTACCGCATGCATCATTTTTTCATGCAACTTGTACTTGGGTTCTATCACCCCTGGTGTGTCAGAAAAAACAATCTGGTAATCAGGTCCATTCAAAAACGCGCGAATCCTATGCCTTGTGGTTTGCACCTTCGATGAGACAATGGCCAGTTTCTCTCCAATGAAAGCATTGAGCAAAGTGCTTTTGCCGGCGTTTGGTTTTCCAATGATATTTACAAATCCTGATTGCATGTTAATCCTGCAAAGGTAACGCAGTAAAAATTGTTTTGAACATAATAGATTTAGGTGTACATTTGCAGCCACACCGCGAAGTAGAGCAGCGGTAGCTCGTCGGGCTCATAACCCGAAGGTCGCTGGTTCGATCCCAGCCTTCGCAACAAAAAAAGACAACCCAATGGTTGTCTTTTCCTATTTTAGTCCTTAGCGTTTTCAATTTCCTTTTTTTATGCTGCTTGCACCGGTGGCCCGGGTATTGGTTGGTGAAGGATTACCGTAATACGTAATGGTACTGGCACCTGAGGCGTTTGCTTTCAGATCACCTGAAACGCTTATTCTCAGGGTAGATGCACCTGTAGCATTCAGGTTTGCTTGCACAGTTTTCAAGGCGGCTGCAGACATTTTGCTAGCACCTGTAAAATCAGCGTCAACGCTCTCCGCATTTCCCATGGCTTCCATGTCTGAGGCTCCATTAAAATCTAACTTAAGTTCCTTGCAGTCCAACTTGCCGGTAAAATCACTGGCCCCTGAAAATGTAAGGGATAGTTGATTGGCTTTAAGGATATCGGCCACCAAAAAATCTACAGCACCAGATGCTTTAACTGATTTCAACGAGGGTGCAGAGAGGTATACACGAAAATCCGGGCTTTGCCCCAGCCAACTGGCCCATCCCTTGTCCAGCTCAACAAACAACTCATTGTCCACTACCCTGGTAACAATATGATCACGAACTGAAGCTGACTTTGCGCTGACGGCCACCTCATTTTCTTTGCCTTCAGAAAAATAAACCTTGAAGGGGCCTCTTACCACAACAGCATTAAAACTACTTGTTTCCCGCTTGGCAATATTGGGATCATTCATGATGAGCTTGTCTTGTGCTTTCACACATAGATTCATCCAAACCAACAGCAACAACAGCATTGTTTTCTTCATGATTTTAATTTTTGATATTGAAAGATATAACGAAGTACCTCAACAAAAGTTACAACCAAATAAATTTGTGGAAAATGATACAAGCAAATCAATCATGCGCTAATTTTGCGTTGTTCCCGGGGTGCTCTGGTTGATTCCAGGGCTGAGATCAAACCCGTAGAACCTGATCAGGATAATGCCTGCGCAGGGAAGGAAGAATACCATCATTCAATCCTTTCCTGTTTTTGTAAACCGGTCTGTTCAACCAACCACAAAACAAAAACGGAATGAAACAAATTTCCACACTTTTCTTGACGATCCTCTTTGGATCTACCGCCTTTTCCCAGACAGAAACAGCTGCCAAAGACAGCATCGACCCAAGCACAGGTGAAAAAATAAACATTGGACTCATGTCGCCCATTGAAATTCGGGCAGTCAGGGCCAGCAAGAATTATCCTTTTACGCAGTCCCTCATCCTCAAAAGGAATATCGAAAAAAACAACCTGGGACAAGACATTCCTTTTTTGCTCAACCAGGTTCCGGGAACCGTTGTCAATTCAGATGCTGGAAACGGTGTGGGCTATACCGGATTGCGCATCAGGGGTACAGATGCCAGCCGCATCAACTTCACCCTCAATGGTATTGCATATAACGACGCCGAGTCGCAGGGTGTATTTTTGGTTAACCTACCAGACTTTCTTTCGTCAACCAACAGCATTCAGGTACAACGGGGCGTTGGTACCAGTTCCAATGGAAGTGGTGCGTTTGGCGCTACTGTCAATCTGCTGACCAACGAGGTCCAGGACAAGGCCTATGCAACATTAAGCAACAGCATAGGATCATACAATACATCAAAAAATACATTCAAGGCTGGAAGCGGGCTGATCAATGGACGTTATACATTTGATGTTCGCCTGTCGTCATTGAAAAGCGATGGGTACGTAGACCGTGCCAGCAGCAACCTGCAGTCATTTTATGTATCTGCCGCCAGTATCACAGCCAACACATCTTTGCGCCTGAATGTTTTTTCCGGAAAAGAAAAAACCTATCAATCCTGGTATGGTATCACAGAAGAACAACTGACTACTGAAAGGAGATTCAACAGTGCCGGAACAGAAAAGCCAGGAGATCCATACGACAATGAAACGGACAACTATTCCCAAACACATTACCAGCTTTTTTACAACAACAAGTTCAACAGCAAATGGAGTTTCAATGGGGCTTTGTTTGCCACCACAGGAAATGGTTTTTATGAGCAATACAAAGCCGAACAAAAATATTCCAGTTATGGGCTGAAAAATCCGATGGTCAATGGCATTGCCATCACAAAGACTGATCTGATCAGACAACTTTGGCTGGATAACCTTTACTATGGCACAAATTTTTCTTTTCAAATGAAAGAGGAAAACCGGGAAATTATCCTTGGAGGTGGCAATAGCCAGTACAACGGCAATCACTTTGGAAAAATCATTTGGGCCCAGACTGGCATATCCAAAGACCATCGCTGGTATGACCTGGATGCCCAAAAAACAGAACAACATGTATTTGGAAAATGGATGGAAAAAATGGGATCATTCCATTTGTTTGGAGACCTGCAATTGAGAAATGTCAATTATGCAATTGAAGGCTTCAGAAACAACCCTACCCTATCCATAGACCAACACTGGTTGTTCATCAATCCCAAAGCTGGCCTGCGTTATACATCTGGAGAGTACAGCAGCTTCATCTCTTATGCATTGGCCAACAAGGAACCCAACAGGGATGATTTTGAAGCTGGCACTACCGACATACCCAAGCATGAAACACTGCATGATGTTGAGGCTGGGTTTGAAAAAACAGGCCGTAAATTAAAGATTGCCGCTACTGTTTACCACATGCGCTACAACAACCAGTTGGTATTGACAGGGAAAATCAATGATGTTGGTGCCTATACCAGAACAAACATTCCGTTGAGCTACCGTACAGGATTGGAAATCGAAGCTACCTTAACCTTATCAGACCGGCTTCACATCAACAACAATATCGCATTGAGCAGCAACAAAGTAAAAAACCATAGGGAATACTACGATGATTATGATACCGGCGACCAGAAAGTTGATTTTTTCAGTACATCAAATATTGCTTTTTCTCCTGCGGTAGTTGACAATGCGACCATCTCTTACACCTTGCTCAAAGGCCTTGAAACAAGATTGATCTCAAAGTATGTGAGCCGCCAATACCTTGACAATACCAGCAGAAAAGACAGGAGCCTTGATCCTTATTTTACACAGGACTTCATGATCAACTATTCCCTCCACCCCAAAAAAATGAAATCAATTGAAATCATCTTTCAATTGAACAATATCTGGAACAAATTTTATGCACCCAATGGCTATACCTATACCTATAAGTATGGTGGGGAGTTGGTCAGGAACAATTTCTACTACCCAATGGCAGAAAGAAACCTGATGATTGGGCTCAACCTTAATTTCTAAACGAGATAGGATTTATTTGCGAAACAGCAGGTTAATCAAATTGATCCTGCCCATCAATCAAGGGATTTGAATGCTTCAACTATGTTGCAGTCAAATCCCTTTTTTATGCGCATTCATGTAGACAAGCTAAAACCGTTTCTCTTGGTAGTTGTATTCTTCACCAACTGCGGACCTGCTCAAAAAATAACCTACTCCTGGAAGAATCCTGCCTTCACATCACAACAAGCATTCAAAAAAATATTCGTTGCTGCACTGGTAAAAAATCCGCACGTGAGAACGCATCTTGAAGAGGAAATGGGGATTGCAGCGGCGGGGCAGGGCTTCACGGTAGAAAGAAGCCTGGATTATTTCCCTCCAACTTTCAAGGATCAGGAGCCCGGTGCCAGAGAAACAATGATGGAAAAAATAAAATCACTGCAATGTGACCTTATATTCACCATTGCCTTGGTAGACAAACAAAGTGAAGCGCGGTATGTGCCTGGAAATATGGGTTTGTATGGTCCATTTCCTGCCTATGGCTTGAGGTTCAGGGGATACTACTCTTACTGGTTTCCTTACATGTATGATCCAGGATACTATGTTACAGACAAAACATATCTGATGGAGGGTAATCTCTTTGAAACGTCCACGGAATCGCTGATATGGTCTGTTCAGACAGAAACGCTCAATCCACCGTCCATTGAAAAATTCAGCAAAATAATGATTGAGCTGATGTTAAAAAAGGCAATTGAAGACCTGGCCGTTGTACAATAATTTACCCGGGGAAACTATCCCTCCAAGAGAGCATTCCACCAGTTACATTGATAACATTGGTGAACCCAAGGGATTCCAAAACCATGGCCGCCTGTCCGCTTCTGTTGCCACTGCGGCAATACAAGAAAACCTCTTGCTCCTTCAAATGATCAATGGATTCAATATCTCCAACCCTGATGTCGCCCAAGGGTAGCAGGATTCCGCCTATATTGAATTCGCTGTGTTCAGCAGGTTCACGAACATCAACCAGGTTCAATGTTTCGCCAGCCTTGATCTTTTCATTGAGTGATTGTACATCGATTGTTTTCATCTTGTAAAGATACAATTTGTAAACCTTATTTGATTGGCGCCAGAACTGAATCTGGTCTGCGCTCTGGTTTTACCAAACTCAACTTGATGTCCATCAGTTGACCAGAACGAATCTTGTTGGCATTTTGCAATGCATCATAAGGCATTGGATTCTGCCAGTAAACAAACCCCAGGGTGGTATCTGTAAAATTATCATCCATCAGTACCACACCGGCATTGAGTCCGTTGACTTCCATGACCAGCTTCGCCTCCGGGTAAGTGAGTCCAAAGAGATCAGGAACAGGAATCTCCTCGCCTCCCAAACCTGCACCGATCAACAAATCAATGGCAGACCCCATCCTGATGGGGGAACCAGGCTTGATTGAATTTCCACCATTGAGCTGATCCTTGACAGCATTTTTCGCCATGTCTGGTATAAAGGTTGTATCCCCCATTTTCAAACCAAGCGATTTTAACTCAAGAATAGCATTCCTGAAACTCATCCCTATTAGGTTGGGCATGGCGATGGTTGGAGGAACAGTGCAGTTGATGGTCAGGTAGATAATGCGGTTCACTTTCACCGTTGCTTCTGGATCTGGAAACTGTTTGAGGATAATGTTGGGTGCCAGACTATCCACATAGATTGAATCCTGAATAACCACTTCAAATCCTTTGCTCTCCAAGTCAGCCACAACCGTGCTGTACACTTTACCCTTTACTTCGGGTACAGTCAGGTATTCCCCATGGTTGGTGATGAAATTGAGCAAGAGCAGAAAAACCCCAACAATAAAAACTGATAAGAAAAATCCTGCCAGTATGTTTTGCCAAAGTGGCTTTTTGGTGATAAATGAAAAGTTCATTTGGTTATATTTTTGCTGTCTCCAATGCATCATCGATCAACATGCTATAAAAATCACTGAGCACCAATCCCATCGCTGCTACTTGTTGTGGGATGATGCTTGCAGCACTTTGTCCTGGCACTGTGTTGATTTCCAGCAGGTAAGGTTTTTCCTGTGCTGTATTGTAAATAAAGTCCATCCGCACCACCCCCCTGCAATTGAAAACAGCATAAATTCCAGCAGCAGCATTCCGTATTTTGCCAGCCATTTCTTCGCTGCAAACAGCTGGTGTAACTTCAACCGACTTGCCCTGGTATTTTGCTTCAAAATCAAAGAACTCATTGTCTGTGCTTATCTCAGTAAAAGGAAGAGTAATGATCTTTCCTTTTGACCTGAAAACACCAATGGTAAATTCACGGCCACTGATGAACTCTTCAATCAGCACCTGATCGTCTTCCTTGAATGCTTTTGCGATGGCCGCTGACATATCTTCTGCTTTGTTTACCTTGCTCATGCCAATACTCGAGCCACCATTGTTGGGCTTTACAAAAACTGGAAGATGTAAACCCTGGATTGCATTGGAGGATTGGTCATAGGAAGACTTGAACAAATGCACTGACTGGGCAACATGAAAACCGGAAGCACCGGCAACGGCTACCGTAAACCTTTTGTTGAATGTGATCGCAGAGGTTGTGGCATCACAGGAAGTATAGGGAATGTTCAAAAGATCAAAATAGGCTTGTAATTTTCCATCTTCTCCGGGCGTACCGTGAATGCCGATAAAAACAGCGTCAAACCTGATGTTCTGCGTGCCCAGGTCCAGTGAAAAATCCCCCTTGTTCACCATCCATTCAGCCCCTTCCTTGGTTGTATGAAACCATTTTTCAGGCGTGATGTCGATCTTGTATACCTCATACTTAGAAAGATCAAGATGCTTTTCAATAGTGATAGCACTTTTGTAAGAGATCACTGCTTCAGAAGAATATCCACCTGTAACAAAAGCGATGACTGGTTTACCCATGACCAATATTTTAGGAAAATCAGAGAGATATGGCAAATATAAGAAAAGGTGAAGGCATCCACAGATGCCTTCACCTTTATAACTTGTTAAACTGGATTTAGAGGTGTAAGCTTTCCTTTTTGGCCATCAAAGCCTCTACAGTTTCAACATACAATTCATCAGGAACGCAACAATCCACCGGACAAACAGCAGCACACTGGGGCTCTTCATGAAATCCCTGACACTCCGTGCATTTGTTTGGGGTAATATAGTAAGTATCATTGCTGATAGGCGAATGCTTATGGCCAGCATCGACGGCTGATCCATCCATCAGTGTAAATGCACCTTTTACAGATGTGCCATCTGCTACAGCCCATTCTACACCGCCTTCATAAATGGCATTGTTGGGACATTCTGGTTCACAGGCTCCACAATTGATACATTCGTCGGTAATCTTGATTGCCATGATATTTCAGTATTTTTGATGTTGTTTAGTTGCCATTTCCATAAATGGAACAATTATATAAAGATATTGAATGATCTGAAAACGCAAAAATGAATTTACACAAAAGAATTGAGGTACTTGGCTTTATTGGAGAATACCTGAAAGATGACAGCGCATCCTACCAGGAGCTCAGACACAGGGCATTCATGGAGAACAAATGGTTCACCCCTGAGTATATTTTTCAGTCAGGAAAATTGATTGCCGATCACATGTTGAACAAAGATCAACTCTCCACCTTTGCAGCAACATACGGCGTCAAAGAAGGGCTCAACAACAAAACAATCGGACTGGTGATGGCGGGTAATATCCCCTACGTGGGCCTCCACGATATGCTTTGTATCTTTCTATCCGGATATGGACAAAGGATCAAACCTTCCTCCAAAGACAACTTCATGATCAAAAACCTGATACAGGTAGCTGTTTCAGCCTTTCCTGAATGTGAGAACCTGGTTGTATTGGATGAAATGCTAAAAGGCTGTGATGGCTATATTGCCACTGGAAGTGATAACAGCGCGCGCTATTTTGAACATTATTTCAGCAAATATCCTCATATCATCCGAAAGAACAGAACATCCGTTGCTGTGTTGGATGGAACTGAAAGCAAGGAAGAATTAGAAGCATTGGCTGATGACATCCAACTGTATTTTGGACTCGGATGCAGAAATGTGACACAGGTGCTTGTGCCAGAGGAATATGATTTTGTTCCCCTTCTCAGCGCCCTGCGAAAATATGATCATTACCGAGACCATGAAAAATACAGGAACAATTTCGACTACCAGTTGACCATTGCTATCATGAACAACAGGTTTTATATGAGCAATGACTCCATTGTACTGTTGGAAAACGAAAGTCCGTTTTCCCCCATTTCACAACTGCATTACCAGTATTATTCCGATAAGTCTGCAACAATAGCCGCGCTGGACAAAAACAAGATCCAATGCCTTGTAGGGAAGGATTTTATTCCGTTTGGTGATGCACAAAAACCTGGATTGAAAGATTTCCCGGATGGCATTGATACGATGGAATTCCTTAGAAATTGTTAAATAGGATGACAGGTTGACTGAAATTCAGTCATGTTTGCTTAATTGCAGTTGATCAGGCATAGATTTTGTACCTCTAAACATAAACATTCAACCATGAACATCAAACAGACATTATCAGTTGTGCTGATTAGCGCAGTAACCACTACGGTGGCCATGTTTGGTTATGATTCATTCATCCGCAAACAAGGCCCTCTTCAACAAGGCAATGGAAAACTGCCTGCCAGCTATGCAGGATTTTTTGACAGCAAGAACAATGTGCCCGGTCAACCCGTGGATTTTCAGCCAGCATCCCAGGCGGCAGTTCCTGCAGTGGTTCACATCACTACAACCATTGGAGGCAGCCAGACCAGCAATAACCTGCCCAAAACCAAAAGGAGCAGCCCATTTGGTGATTTCTTCGGAGAAGACCTCTTCAATGATTTCTTCAATGGTCCACAAACAAGAAATATGCCCCAGCGTGCCAGCGGTTCTGGTGTAATCATCAGTGAAGACGGGTATATTGTAACCAACAACCACGTGATTGAGGAAGCCAATGAAATAACGGTTACCCTGAACAACAAAAAACAATACAAGGCAAAGTTGATGGGCACCGATCCCAGCAGCGATCTTGCCCTGATCAAAATTGAGGAGAAAGGCTTGAATTTTCTTCTTTATGGCAATTCTGATAACGTGAAACTCGGTCAATGGGTATTGGCAGTGGGTTATCCCCTGAACCTGGAAACAACGGTTACCGCTGGTATCGTGAGTGCAAAAGCCAGGTCATTGGGGCTGAATTCAAGAAAAAGCAACTCTCCCATTGAATCGTTCATTCAAACGGATGCTGCGGTGAACCAGGGCAATTCAGGAGGCGCGCTGGTTGGCCCGAATGGTGAACTGGTGGGTATCGTTTCTGCAATCGCTTCTCCTACTGGCGCTTATGCAGGATACTCTTATGCCATCCCGGTCAATATTGTCAAAAAAATCATCAACGACCTTCTTCAGTATGGGACTGTGCAACGCGCCTACCTAGGCATCAGCTACCTGCCTGAAAATGCACCAGAGGCTGAAAAAACCAAACAGAACTACAAAGAAGGCCTTGGTGTACTGGTGATGGATGTAACAAAAGATGGAGCCATGTCTGCAAGCGGACTGAAGACTGGAGACTATATCACCAAGATCAATGGCATCAAGGTGACATCCGGAAGTGAAATGGTGGAGCAGGTTGCTGGTTACAAACCGGGAGACAAGATTACTGTTCAATACCTCAGGGAGGGAAAATCATATACCACGACCGTTTCATTGAAAAACAAATCTGGCAGTTTTGATATTGTCAAGACAATGGTTACCGATAAGCTCGGTGCGGAGTTACAAACCCTTGACAATAAAAAAGCCACAGCATTGGGAGTGAAGGGTGGTGTTGTTGTCAGCAAAATCAGTACTGGATTGATTGATGAGCAGACCAGGATGAGGGATGGGTTTGTTATCCTCAAACTGAATGGTGCTGAAATCAAATCTGTCGAAGAATTGAATACTGCCATCGCAAGATCTCCCAAGCGCATCATGCTGGAAGGTTTCTATCCAGGATATGATGGTGTGTATCAATATCCAATAGAAATCACTGAATAAAGAACGCAAACACAATTGATTAAGCGGTGGGTCGAAAGATTCACCGCTTTTTTATTGCAACCAAATCTGATAACTCCAGGGTTGCAAGTGAAAATAATGGTTGTTCCCATTCCATTCATGGGCAAGGGATGTAAAATGCTCAACAAAGATTCCTGATGTACCATCAAGATCTACTGCTATGTTGTGTAAAGGATACTCAGAAAAATTAATGAGCACGATGGCGGTAGAATCAGCATGTTGGCGCTTGAAGCTGAATACATGATGATCAACACTGTTGCGCAAATGAACAAGATTTTCCGCAGCAGCAGCAGTCGTGAAGGCGGCATGATTTTTCCGGAGATGCAACATAGAGCGGTAAAAAGCATGCAGCGCCGGAGACTTCGTCCAATCGAGCGGATCATGTTCAAAAAACTGCAGACGCTTCCTGTTGGGAATCTCTTGCCCACTGTAGATCAGTGGAATGCCTTTGTATGTTGCTGAGAAGACGGCAAGGGGGATGGCCATTTCTCCGTATTTCTCGTATTCAGTGCCATTCCAGCTGTTTTCATCGTGATTGGAAGTAAACCATGCAGGACACGCTGTTGAGGGCAGCAAGTCGCTGTATTGGCCCAATACAAAGCGCAAATGATGAATTTGCCTGGATCCTTCGTTGCTGAATATTTTTGCCGCATTCATCCATCTCCAGGTATAGGCAGCATCAAATACCTGCATATAATCAGGATTGTCCAATGGGTCAAGCTCTGCAAGCCAGAACAACTGTCGGTCTTGTTCAAGGGACTGCCTGGCCTCCATCCAAAAATCAACTGGGGTCAACATGGCCATATCACAACGAAAACCATCGATGCCAGATTCACCCAACCACTGACGCATGCTCTGAATCATGGCTTGCCTCATGTGTGGATTTGTGTAATCAAGGTCAATCACATCATCCCAGCCATGGGCATCAAAAAATTCACCATCTTGATCTTTCTTGTAATACTCAGGATGCTCGATGGTCCAATGATGATCACAACCTGTATGATTGGAAACCCAATCGATGATCACCTTCATGCCAAGTGCCTGCGCCTCCTCTACCAATTCCCGAAATTCTTTCATGGTGCCGTATTCGGGATTGACCGTTGTATAGCTGGAACAAGCATAATAGCTGCCCATGGTTCCTTTTCGTTTTTTTTGGCTAATGGGTGTTAGCGGCATGAACCAAAGCACACCTACTCCCATATCAGCCAACCTTGGAAGATGAAGCCTGAAGGCCTCCAGTGTACCGTCACTGGTATATTGGCGAAGGTTCACTTCATAAACATTGGTATTGAGACACCAATGAACTGGGGGAAAGACTGAATTCATGGATGAAAGATAAGCAATGAACGCCAAAATAGAAGATCATGGAAAGCAGAACAACGAACCATAATCGGACAAGAATGTTAAATGATATCTTACCTTTGTATTCTATCAATGAAACAGTTTTCAATACCCACCAGATACAGGAGCCCACTGATTGCTGCCATCAAACAGCAAAGAAAGGACGCAGATAAACTGAAAAAGGACTTTACGCCTACCCTGCTTGATTTTGGCCCGTTGAAAATCTACCTGGCCAGGCATTTTGGATTTTGCTATGGTGTGGAAAATGCCATAGAAATTGCGTTTGAAACCATTGATCAAAACCCAGGGAAACGTATTTTTCTGTTGAGTGAGATGATTCACAATCCCTTTGTGAATGATGACCTGATTGCAAGGGGTTTACAATTCATGATGGATACCAAAGGCAATACCCTCATCCCTTTTGAGACATTGACTGCTGAAGATATTGTGATCATTCCGGCTTTTGGAACCACCATTGCCATTGAAAATAAACTCAGGTCCATCGGCATTCAGATTGAACGATACAATACCACCTGTCCGTTTGTAGAAAAGGTTTGGAACAGGGCAGAACAAATAGCCAAAAAAGGCTACAGCATTGTTGTGCACGGAAAACCATCCCATGAAGAAACCAGGGCAACTTTTTCCCATAGTGATGCACATACCCCTACACTCGTCATCAATGACATGGAGGAAGCCATTGTATTGGGTGAATTCATTGCAGGAGAAAGGGATGCAGCTGGTTTTGCTGATTTCTTCAAAGGCCGCTACAGCGAAGGATTTCAGCTTGAAAAAGACCTGATGCGCTTTGGTGTTGTGAACCAGACCACCATGCTGGCCACAGATACACAAGCCATAGCTGACTACCTCAAACAAGTGGTGATCAAAAAACATGGTACAGACAACAACATTGGTGACTATTTCGCAGATACAAGGGATACCCTTTGTTATGCCACCAACGACAACCAAACTGCAGTAAGGCATTTGCTTGATCAGGAAGCGGATTTTGCCATTGTCATTGGAGGCAGGAAAAGCAGCAACAGTTCTCATCTGGTGGAATTGTGCGAACACAAATTACCAACCTATTTTATTCAATCAGAGGCTGATATATTATCGGATCAAGCAATCAGGGCATTCAATTGGATATCCCATGAAGAATACACAAAAACTGATTATATACCTGCTGACAAAGAAATAAAAGTATTGATCACCAGCGGTGCCTCTTGCCCAGATGCGATTGTTGAGGCTGTGATTGAGAAACTTTCCTCTTTTTATCCTGGTGCAACATCCATGGAAAGCATCAGGGAATCCTGGAACTGATCAGGCATTAATTTTATCATTGGCCCATCGGAGTGCCATGGAAAATTGTTCTTCTGGCGTAAGTTCACTGTTGTCTAAAACAACCGCATCTTCTGCTTTCTTTAACGGAGAAACCTCCCTTGTTGAATCCAAAAGATCCCTTGACTCGAGATTGGCCTTGACTTCATCCAAAGAAATCAAGGGATTTTTGGCGCTGAGTTCCTTAAACCGCCTTTCGACCCGAACATCTGCATTGGCTGTCATGAATATTTTCAATTCCGCTTCAGGGAAAACAGTGGTGCCAATATCTCTTCCATCCATGACTACCCCTTTATCCTTGCCAATCAATTGCTGTTGAGCAACTGCAAACGATCTCACAGCCTTGATGGCAGCCACATCACTCACTGTGCTGGCAACTTCCATTTCTCGGATACGCTGCTCAACATTTTCACCATTCATCCAAATTTCATTGTCGCCTGTTTGGATGTTCTTTTGGAATGATAGCTTGATATTTTCCAAAGCTTTTTCAATAGCATTATGATCATGCAGGTTGAGCCTATGTTGAATAAAATAAAGGGCAATGGCCCTGTACATGGCACCAGAATCAATGAATATATAATTCAGCTCCTTTGCAAGTTGCCTGGCCATGGTGCTTTTCCCGCAGGATGACCAACCATCGATGGCTATATTTATCTTCTTCATGTTATACGCTGCAAAAATGAATTATATTATGGAGAAACAAGCATGAATAATGCTTGTCGTCATAAAAAAGTATACATCTCCTTTAATTTTTGGGCAAAAAAAAGCCCCGATCTTTCGATCAGGGCTCAATAAATATGGCACCTACCTACTCTCCCGGGACGAATCCCAGTACCATCGGCCATGAGGGGCTTAACTGCTCTGTTCGGT
>CANEWJ010000061.1 GCA_947442625.1 Chitinophagaceae bacterium | reverse complement strand
TCAATACCGGCTATCCTTTTCATCAAAAATGGCCAGGTGGTAGACAAACTTGTAGGAGCACAACCCAAACACAAGTTTATTAAGCGGATTGAATCTCACCTATAACCCGCAATTGTATTAATTTTGAAACCGTCACCTTGTGGCGGTTTTTTTATTTTCCATGGCAACCATTCGCAAGCAGAGCATTTATTCCTCCATCTATATCTACGCAGGCTTTGCGATTGGAGCCTTCAATGTATTGTTCCTTTTCCCAAAATTCTTCACACCAGAAGAGTTTGGCCTTACCCGGATCTTGATGGACATTGCGTTGATCCTTTCCATGATCTGTACCGCAGGAACGCTGCCAGTGGCGCTGAAGTTTTTCCCCTTCTACAAACACTATCTGCCGAAAGAGAAAAATGAGCTGCCTACGTTGGTATTTATGCTTGGTTTGATCATGTGTACCCTGCTCTATTTTTCATTTCCATACATAGAGCCCATTGCGTTAAAGAAATTCTCAAGCCGCTCTCCCATTCTTGCCAACCACCTTGGCTTGGTCCTTCCATTGACCATTTCTCTTGTGGCACTCTCCATGCTCGAGGTATTTGCCTGGATCATTGGTAAAACGGTTCTTGCCAATTTTTTGAAAGAATTCATGTTCAGGATTGTTGTGCTGCTGGTTATTCTGGCCTGGGTGTTAGGCATGATAAATGACTACACCGTCTTCATTGAATTATACGCGTACCTGTACTTTATCCCTGTTGTTGTTTTAGCATGGGTGCTGATGCGCAGCCAATCATTTCACCTGGTATTCAAAAAAAGCAAGGTGACCCATAAGTTTTCTGGCATGATGGCACGATTCGGAGGAGCCTATTTTCTGGGCAACATCCTGAATGTAGTAGCAAAGACCAATGATACCATCATCATAGCCTCTCAATCTGCCGGTGGACTGGCGGATGCAGCCATCTTTACCATAGCCACCTATCTTATCACGGTCATGGATGTTCCACAAAGAAGCATGGTATCAGCAGCTACCCCCCAGATTGCCCAGGCCTGGAAAGACAAGGACCTTGCCAAGCTGGACCGTCTGTATAAGAAAACCGCCTTGAATTTGCTGGTGATTGCCTCAGGAATTCTTGGGGTTGTGATCCTGAATATTCCCGCATTTATCCATGTACTGGGTCCCAACTATGCCGGCATGTCAATGTTGATGCTGATTTTGGGGCTGAGCAAATTGGTTGACCTGGGAACAGGGATGAATACCCAGATTTTACAGCTCTCAAAACATTGGATGATAGATCTTTTGACCAACATGTTTTTTGTAGTGGCCTCCATCTTCCTCAACTATTTTCTGACCAAATCTTATGGCATCGTTGGCACAGCCATCGGCAGCCTCATTGCAGTTGTACTCTTCAATTTCATCCGCTTTTTTTACATCAAAAAGATCTATGCCTTACAACCTTTTTCCTGGAGAAATGGGGTAACGCTGCTCGTAGCCGGAGGGCTGACATTTGGATTGTACAGCATAGTATTCCATGATTACATTTGGATCAACCTCATCCTCAAATCAGTAATTTTTATTGTAGCATTTGGTTTCATTGTTATCCGCTTTAATATTTCTCCAGACATCACTGAGCTCTATACCATGGCCAGAAGCAGGGTTATGCAGCGGAGGTCTTGATTATTATTGTATATTGCCCAATAAACCAAAACTGACATAGCTATGATGTGGGAAAACCTGAGCCGTGGATTGCTGGGAATGTTGTTTTTGATTGGCCTCTGTTATGTATTGAGCAATAACAGAAAAGCCATCAATTGGAAACTCGTTTCCATGGGAATCATCGCCCAGATTGGCTTTGCCATTGGCGTCCTGTCAAAGGGAAAATATAATTTTTTCAGGATCATCATCCAGTGGTTTTCTGACAAGTTTGTAGAGATCATCAACCTTGCACACAAGGGAATTGAGTTCATGTTTGGCAACCTGGCGGATGCCTCTGGAAGCTGGGGATATACCTTTGCTATTCAGGCACTACCCAATATCATCTTTTTTGCAGCCCTTTCATCCTTGTTTTATTACTTGGGCATCCTTCAAAAAATCGTTTATTTCTTTGCCCTGATGCTGAGCAAGCTCAAGGTTTCAGGTGCAGAAAGTGTCTCCACCGCAGCCAATATTTTCTTGGGCCAGACTGAAGCACCCCTGATGGTCCGGCCATTTCTGGAAAAAATGAACAGGAGTGAAATCCTCTGCATCATGGTTGGCGGCATGGCCAATACTGCTGGATCAGTGCTAGCCGCTTATGTAGGTTTTCTTGGAGGAAATGACCCGGTACAACAACATTTTTTCGCATTGCATTTGTTGAGTCAGTCCATCATGAGTGCCCCTGCAGCCATCGTATGTTCAAAAATTCTGTTTCCCCAAACTGAGAAAACAGATGAACGCATTATCGTATCCAAAGAGAAATTTGGAGAAAATGCCCTGGATGCGATATCATTGGGAACAACGGATGGTCTGAAACTTGCGGTGAATGTAGGGGCCATCCTGATTGTTTTCACAGCCCTGATGTATGTCCTTAACTGGGTACTGGGGTCTGTAGGATATTATACAGGCATCAACAGCCTGGTGGCCGGTTTTAGTAAGGGCAGATACGATGCTTTGTCGTTTCAAATGATCCTGGGATACCTTTTCTCACCAATTGCATGGCTGATTGGTGTCAGTGAACGGGACATGGTATCTGTGGGGCAATTGCTGGGTGAGAAAACCATCATCAATGAGTTTCAGGCCTATATCACTTTTGGTAAAATGAAGGCTGAAAACCTGATCACAGATCCCAAATCCATCCTCATCACCACGTATGCCTTGTGTGGGTTTGCCAATATTGCCTCCATCGGTATCCAGATCGGGGGAATCAGCCAGTTGGCGCCCGGACAAAGGAAGAACCTTACCGAGCTGGGCTTCAAGGCCCTGATAGGCGGAACCATCGCTTGTTTGATGTGCGCTTGCATTGCCGGTGCACTCGGATAACCAGCCCTTTTTTAAAGGAACATTTGCATTTTGGGTCTAACTTTATCCGAGCCTGCATGTTATTCAGGTATACTATTGCATTGGTTGGAAAAAGACTCATATCAGCGATAACCATTCTCTTTCTGGCTATTCAGTCTCAAGGGCAGCAATCCATTGAGGTCATCCAGGGGCGACGCACGGCTATTACAATACCCATCAAATCATGGAAGGCAGACAGCGCAGACCCTGTGCTGAAAATCAAAACCAGGGATGAAAAAGGCCTGATCCATGCCCAGGACCTGGAGCCATTGGTATTCACGCAGTATAGCGCAAAAACCAGGGAAGAAGACATGCTTTGGCAAAAAGATACCAGAGGATTTCAAAAGCCTCATCCATCAAATTTGAGAAATGCAACCATGAACCTGATCCCCTTGGAGAGAAATGGAGGCTTTGTTGACAAGGCTTTGGATGGACAAGGTTTCAGCAATATCAATCCAGCAGATCCCAGCATTGCAGTGGGGCCAAACCATATCATCCAGATGATCAATGGAAACAATGGCAGTGCCCTCTTCAGCATATTCGATAAATCAGGAAATACCGTTTTCCCCCAAACCTATATGGACCAATTGCCAGGCAGCAGTTACAACGGTGGAGGAGATTGCATTGCCTGGTATGACCAGCTTAGCGACAGGTTTGTGATGTCGGAATTTGGAGACAGTTCCAAAACCGGCATCAAGATAAACAGCTTGATCATGGCGGTTTCTGCCAGCAACGACCCTACTGGCGCATGGTTCATCTATGAATTTTATTGCGACCCTTTTTTCCCTGACTACCCAAAATATGGCAATTGGCATGATGCCTGGTATGGTGTTACCAGGGATTTTTCAGATCAATACCTGGGCAATTCCGTTTGGGCCTTTGATAAAAACAAGATGATCAGCGGTGCAGCCAATCCCACAGTACAACGCCTGAGATTAACTGACCCAGACAACAAGTTCAATGCACTGGTGCCCGTAACGCTTACCGGAAACAATCCTCCCCTGTTGGGTACACCTGGTTTGTTTCTGTATTACAATGATGATGTGTTGACCGCCTCGCCCTCCGATGCAGACAGCATTGGCTTGATCAGTTTTAAGGTTGACTTTACAGACCCTTCAAAATCATTGGTCAACACTGAAAAGAATTTTGCCGTTGCAGCATTCAACAGCATTGTTTGCAACAGCCGGAATTGTGCCCCTTCGCCAGGACCTCAGGGATATGATGTAGTAAGCAACCGGATCATGCACAAGCCTGGCTTCAGGAATTTTGGCACCCATCAATCCATAGTAGCCAACCATACCGTTGATGTGAATGGCAATGGTTTGTCGGGAATCAGGTGGTATGAATTGCGCAATACAACCGGATGGACCCTTTATCAACAAGGCAGTTATGCACCACAGGCAGTGTCAAACTGCAACCCCAACAACCTGCGCCACCGGTTCATGGGGTCTATGCTGCAAAATGAAAAAGGACAAATAGCATTGGCCTATAATTTCAGCAGCAAAACCGATTTTGCATCCATTGCCTTTACCGGCAGGAACCAGAATGACCCTTTGAACCAAATGGCCTTTGAGGAGACCATCATCAAAAAGGGAACGGGTTATGGCACAAGTGCCAACAGGTGGGGAGACTATAACGATATGGTACCTGACCCTTCCAATGATTCCGTTTTTTGGTTTACCGGAATGATTGGAAATACTATCAATGCCTGGAGCACATCACTGTCTTCATTCTATTTGAGAAACAATCCCCAAACAGATGCCAAGCTTTCCGGCATTGTTTATCCCAATGCCTGTGAGCCCATTTGTGCAAGCAGCTTTCAACCCAAAATCACCATCAGAAACAATGGAACTGAAGTCCTGCAATCAGTAAGGATTACTGTTTTGTTGAATGATAACAACATCAACGAGGAACTTTGGACAGGCAATCTGGCCTATGCAGAGGAAATACTGGTAACGCTAAAAACATTGACCATTCCTTCTGGTAGATCAGCACTAAAAATCATGCTTGACCGGCCCAATGCCAAGGCAGATCAGATGCCTGGCAATGACAGCGCCAGCATAGCCGTTGAACTACAAACCATTCAAACAATGCCCATTGTTGAAACGGCAGAATCGGGTTCCATGCCTCCTGTCGGATGGTCCTTTCAGACCAATGGAAGCAGCACACTGGGCTGGAAAAACACGACCAAGGCCTCCTATGAAGGCAGCAGGTCATTTGTTTTTGACAATTTCAACAACGATGAAAAAGGGAAAACTGCAGACCTGCTGGGCCAGAGAATGAATGCAAGTGCCTTTGATTCATTATCCATGGAATTCATGCTGGCTGCCGCTTTGTATGATGCCATCAACCTGGATACGCTGGACATCATGGTCAGTCCTGACTGTGGAAAATCATTCCAAACGGTGTACAAAAAATGGGGTACTGTGCTTAGTACAAAACCAGGATTTACTGCCACTGAATTTATTCCTGTGAAAAGCGATTGGAGAAAAGAAACCATTGACCTCAGCAGGTTCAAAGGGAATGATATCCAAATCAGGATACGTGGTACAAACCAGTACGGCAACAATATTTACCTTGACAACATCAATATCGCCGGTTTCTTTTTTCCTGCAGCAGATATAAAAGCCGATTCAATTGACACCCCAACTCTGGTTGGATGTGAGCCATTGATTGCTCCCATCGCCCGATTTACGAGCCTCGGCAAGGATACACTGAAATCCCTTGACCTTCAACTTTGGGTCAATGGATTGATGCGGGAATCAAAAAAATGGAACGGAATCCTCCTCAGAAATAAGGCAGCCAGTGTAAGTTTCTCATCATTGGCCATTCCAGAAGGAATACACAACATCAACATCGTTGCAGCCAATCCCAATGGTCAGATGGATCAAAACAAAAAGAATGATACCGCTTATTCGGTTCATCATTATTTGAAACCGATAGACATGCCATTCAAAGAAAGCTTCAATGGTTTTAACCAGTGGCCCATCTATCCCATTCATGGAAACGATAGATGGCAAAAGGCTTTGTCTTCATCGGCAATGGTTGCAAGAAATTTCCAAAGACCTTCCATCGCCAGTGGGATGATATCGCCCCTTGTGATCAGGGGCAATCCGGATTCTGTATTCCTTGATTTTGACCTTGCAGCCAATACTCCGATTGCATCAAAACCTGATACACTTGAGATAGCCATTTCCTGGGATTGTGGTAAAAACTGGCAGTCCGTTTATAAAAAATGGGGATCAACCCTGTCCACTGTTGATAGAAATACCTCCGCTTCATTTGAGCCCTTGAACGCGACAGAATGGAGAAAGGAACGTATTGACCTGACAGGCATCGTGAACGGCAAGAATACCTTTATGGCGCGGTTCGTCAACATTGGCAATGGCAACAACAATGTTTATATAGACAATGTCAATATCACATCCATCACCCTGCCCCAACGGTTGAAAGAGCAGGGACACCTGCTCTACCCCAATCCTGCATCAACCAATACTGCTATCCAGTTTTTCCCAGCAGTAAGCAACCTGAAGTCCATTCAGGTATCAGATGCAAAAGGTGGTGTCGTTTTGTCCTATCAGTACAAAACCGGTCAGTCAGTTCATTTGCAACACATCAACCTGGCCGGATTGCCTGCAGGAATTTATTTCCTGAACATTCAATTCACTGACAAGTTGATCACCGAAAAATTAATAAAGATGATACAATGATGGTTAAGTGTTCAACAGGGTTAGGTCAGACCGAAATCAGCGTGTATTTTTGCACAAAGACGCTACAATGAATGGATCCATCTCCAGCCTGATTGATTTGCCAGGGCTCAACCCCGCCTTCAAAACAATTGCATCAAAAATTGAAAACAGGCAAAGAATCAGTCCGGAAGAAGGTTTGTTGCTTTTTGAGAAGGGTTCATTGGCCATGTTGGGCACAATGGCCAACTTCATCCGTGAAAGAGAACATGGACACAATACCTATTTCAACAGGAATTTTCATATTGAACCAACCAATGTCTGTGTTTTTTCCTGCAAGTTTTGTTCCTACTCCAAGCTGTATTCAAAGCGGGAAGAAGGCTGGGAACTGAGCATTGACCAGATGCTGGAAAAAGTGAAAGCGTATGATGGTCAACCCATCACAGAAGTGCATATTGTTGGGGGCGTTCATCCCAAAATGGACATTTATTTTTTTGAAGAGCTGATCAAAAAAATCAGGGCCCACCGACCAGACCTGCACATCAAGGGTTTTACAGCAGTGGAGCTCGACTATATGTTCAGGAAAGCCAAACTCAGCAGGACAGATGGCATGAAATTGTTGCACGATGCAGGACTGGATTCACTTCCAGGGGGCGGTGCTGAAATTTTTGACGCTGTGGTGAGGGAACAAATCTGCGCAGACAAAGTTGATGCAGCAGGCTGGCTTGATATCCATGCCATTGCGCACCGGTTGGGGATGCACACAAATGCAACAATGTTGTATGGTCATGTTGAATCATACGAACACAGGATTGATCATATGGAGAGGCTGCGCAACCAGCAGGATGAAACCAAAGGTTTCAATACCTTCATCCCATTGAAATTCAGGAACTTTGATAATGAGATGAGCCATATCCCTGAGGTCAGTTCCATCGAAGACATGAAGCTTTATGCCATCGCCAGGATCTACATGGACAATTTCCCACACATCAAAGCTTATTGGCCCATGTTGGGCAGGGAACAGGCCCAGCTTACCCTTTCCTTTGGCGTTAATGACCTGGATGGCACCATTGATGATTCAACCAAGATCTATTCCATGGCAGGAAGCGAGGAGCAAAATCCTACGCTTACCACAGACGAATTGGTTGGGCTGATCAAACAAGTGGGAAGACAAGCTGTAGAGCGTGATACGTTGTACAACGTAGTGAATACCTATTGATCGCTATAGATTAGCATTCACTCAAGCTCAGTGGTATCTGCTGCGCCAATCCTCCATCGGAAGTTTCTTTGTATTTGGAACTCATGTCTCTTGCTGTTTCCCACATGGTCTTGATGACCGCGTCCAAGGAAACTTTCGCGAAATCCGGAGCGCTTTGTAAAGCCAATTGAGCAGCAGTGATGGCCTTGATTGCCCCCATGGAATTCCTTTCAATACAAGGTATCTGCACCAATCCGCCAATAGGATCACAGGTAAGGCCCAGGTGATGTTCCATGGCAATTTCAGCAGCCATCAATACCTGTCGCTGCGTGCCGCCAAGGCATTCGCAGAGCGCTGCAGCAGCCATGGCACTGGAGACTCCTATCTCTGCCTGGCATCCGCCCATGGCGGCAGAAATAGTGGCGCCTTTCTTGAAAATGGATCCAATTTCTGAGGCTGTGAGCAGAAATTGAATGACTTTGTCCTCGGAATTATCATCACAGAAACTGATGAAATACTGGAGAACGGCAGGAATCACCCCTGCTGCACCATTGGTGGGGGCTGTAACGACTCGACCGAAAGAAGCATTTTGTTCGTTGACAGCAAGGGCAAAACAACTGACCCAGTCGATGGTATAGCGAAAATCCTTCCCGCCCCTGGCGATGGCAACCTGCCACTCCTGGTGATTCTTGTAAGGCATTGCCCCTATCAAACGATGGTTGAGGTCTTTGGCCCTTCTCCTTACTTGCAAGCCTCCAGGAAGAATCCCCTCAGTATTACAACCCATGTAAATGGATTGCTTCATGACAGACCATATGTTCAGTATTCCTTCTTTAGTTTCTGCTTCCGTTCGCCAACTGGATTCATTCTCCAAAACAATCTCGCTCACCGACATCCCCGTTTTCATGCACCAGTGCAAGAGGTCCTTGGCTGTGTTGACAGGAAAGGGAAGTTCGGTTTGTGAACTGGTTTCTGGTTGCTGATTTTCCTGTTCAATAAATCCACCACCCACGGAATAATAGGTCTGGGCAAGATGCTCTCCATTATCCATCTCAGCCAAAAAACTCAGGCCGTTGGGATGATAAGGTAGGGATTCTGTTGTCAAAAATTCAATGTTCATTGTAGGGTCAAACAATACCTCATGGACGTTCCCAAGCATAAGTTGTTTCCTGCTGGCGATATCCCTGATCTTTTCATCAATACTGTTTACATCAAAACTAACTGGGTCTTCGCCTGAAAGGCCCAGCTGGACAGCAATATCTGTTCCATGCCCCTTTCCTGTCTTGGCCAGGGAACCATATAAAATGATGCGAACGGATCTGACTTTAAACAATACTTCCTGGTCTTTAAGGAATTGACAAAACTGTCTTCCCGCCTTCCATGGACCAAGCGTATGAGAGCTGGATGGACCAACCCCAATTTTAAACATGTCAAAAACTGATATAGACTGGTGCATCGTTGAATAAATTATTGCTTACTTTCAATGAACCAAATTAGGACAAAATGAAATTCTTTTCAGTATTGGTTTTAACATTGTGCAGTTCAGTAATAAATGCGCAAGACAAGAAAACAAATGACGACATATGCGGGATTTGGCTGACCAAAACAGGAAATGCCAAAGTGGAAATATTCAAAAAAGGATCAAGCTACCAGGGCAAAATTGTATGGCTAATAGAGCCCATCAATCCAGCAACAGGAAAACCCAAAACGGATCTAAACCATCCTGACAAAGCCCAGCACAACCGTCCATTGATGGGCATGATCAACCTTTGGGGTTTTGTATACAAAGGAGACAATACATGGGAAGAAGGGCATATCTATGATCCCCAAAATGGCAAAGAGTATAAATGTGTCATCACCATGAAAGACAAGAACAACCTTAATGTTCGTGGTTTTGTTGGCATCACCCTCATTGGGAGAACTGATGCCTGGACCAGGTCTAAACCCTGATTAACCTACCGAAACCAGGGTTATTTCAAAAATCAATGCTGCATTGCCAGGAATGGAACCTTGTCCATAAGGTCCGTAACCCAGTGAAGGAGGAAGATAAAGGATGATTTTGCCACCTGGCTTGATCAAGGGCAAACCCAATTGCCAGCCAGAGATCAATTGATTGAGCGTAAATGTAACCGGACTTCCAGCTTCATGATTGGCAGCAGTGCCGGTCTGGTCAAATACATTACCATTGGTCAGGTATCCTTTGTAGAACAGGGTTACTTTAGAAGTTAGGGTTGGTGAGGTGCCTGCACCTGCGCTCACAATCTTGTAAGAAAATCCACGAGGGTCTTCCGTTACACTGCTCTTTAATCCGGTTCTGGTCAAATAATCTCCAATCGTTTCCAATTTTTCTTCTTTTTTACATCCTGAAAAAAACATCACGATTCCAGCGACTAAAACCAATCCTAAATTTCTCATGTGTTTATGTATTGATAGGCAAATATCGTAAAAAACAGGAAACTATCCCTTCTTCTCTCTTGCTTTCAATTCCAGGTATTGTTGCTCCAGCTTTTCCCAGCGAAATCTTCTGTTCAACAACGCGGTGAAGACAGCAATCATGAGGGCTGCTACAATCAATACCATCGGATTGAACTGGCTCAGTCCCACAGCATCTGCCCGTTTGTACCAGAATCTTCCCAAAAGAAAATTTACAATAATGGGCATGGCGAACAGGATTCCCAGCGGTAGGCCGAGCATCAACTGGTTCAAAAGCTTTTTCTGCTTTTCGCGGTTCTGCTCCCAGTACTCCATAAATTTCTTCTCGTCGGCTGAATATGACATAAATTATAGCTAAATTACGATAATCTGTGCTGTTGATTCTGTGGATGAGACTTTTTTCACGAATAAAAACATTCATGAAACCCAAAACCAAGCAACTGTTTTTTCTTTTTGGCCTTGTCAGTATCGCAGAAATCGCATTGATTTCCACCGGAAATGAAACGTTAAGACTTCTAACCAAACCCCTGATCATCGCATCCCTTGCAGCCATCTACCTGACCGCTGTTTCTACCCCAAAAAAACTTTATAAAGACGCCGTTCTGATGGGCCTTTTTTTCTCTTGGATCGGCGATATTTTACTACAGAATGAAGGTTATTTTATACCCGGACTCATGGCCTTCTTGACAGCCCATATTTTTTATATTTTCTTTTTCGCCTCCACTAAATCAACCAACACCTCATTCTTTAAGTTAAGACCTGTCATGCTCATTGCAGTCATTGCCTACCTGATAGAGCTGATGATCCTGTTATGGCCACACTTGGGGGGTATGAAAATACCTGTTTTAGTATACGGGATAACGATCAGCACCATGCTCTCCGCCGCTTTCTGGCAATACCAGAAACTCGAAAACACCACTGCCCTTTACCTCATCATTGGCGCAGGATTCTTTGTTGCTTCCGATTCTATTTTGGCTTTGAACAAATTCAAGAAACAGTTTCATTGGGCAGGAATTTCTATCATGTCTACTTATATTCTTGCACAACTGTTCATCGTGCTGGGCGCTATCCGGTACAGAAATATTCCACAGGAACAATAAGCGGTTCATTTAACGAGAAAGTCCCGCCGAGGCGGGACTTTCTTATTTTCAGTGAGACTGGTACTAGTAATCCATACCGCCCATTCCTGGTGCGCCATGTGAATGTCCGCCAACAGCTTCATCTCTCTTTGGTTTGTCTGCGATTACACACTCAGTGGTAAGCAACATACCAGCAATAGATGCAGCGTTTTCAAGGGCAACACGGGCAACTTTGGTAGGATCAATGACACCAGCAGCAAGCAATTTCTCATACTTGTCTGTACGGGCATTGTAACCAAAATCTCCTTTTCCTTCCCTTACTTTCTGGATAACGATAGATCCTTCAACACCAGCATTGTAAACAATTGTGCGAAGTGGTGCCTCAAGTGCACGGCGAACAATGGCAATACCAGTTGTTTCATCTTCGTTCAATCCCTTTTTCTTATCAAGAGAATCAATGGCACGGATGAAAGCGATACCACCACCAGGCACGATACCTTCTTCAACAGCAGCACGTGTTGCATGAAGAGCGTCGTCTACGCGATCTTTCTTTTCTTTCATTTCAACTTCTGTAGCGGCACCTACATTCAGTACGGCAACACCGCCACTGAGTTTGGCCAAACGCTCCTGAAGCTTTTCCCTATCGTAATCAGAAGTGGTTGCTTCGATTTGTGATTTGATTTGTGCGATACGGGCATTGATATCATCTTTCTTGCCTTTTCCACCAACAACAATGGTATTGTCCTTGTCGATGGTTACACGCTCAGCACGTCCGAGGTAAGTAAGGTCAGCATTTTCCAATTTGAACCCTTGGTCTTCGCTGATAACGATACCTTTTGTAAGGATGGCGATATCCTGAAGCATTTCCTTCCTGCGGTCACCAAAGCCTGGAGCCTTAACAGCAGCCACTTTCAGGGTTCCACGGAGTTTGTTTACCACGAGGGTTGCCATTGCTTCACCTTCAAGGTCTTCAGCAATGATTAGCAAAGGAGCACCTTGCTGGGCAACTTTCTCAAGGATGTGCAGGATGTCTTTCATGGCTGAGATCTTCTTGTCGTAGATCAGGATGAAAGGATTCTGGAGCTCACATTCCATTTTGTCTGCGTTTGTAACAAAGTATGGAGAGATATATCCCCTGTCGAACTGCATACCTTCAACAATATCGATGGATGTTTCAGTTCCTTTTGCTTCTTCAACAGTGATTACACCGTCTTTACCCACTTTCAACATCGCTTCTGCAATCAGCTTTCCGATTTCAGCATCATTGTTGGCTGAAATTGAAGCCACCTGCTGAATCTTCTTGATGTCATTTCCAACAGTCTGTGATTGTGAGCTAAGGTTGGCAACAATGATGGCTACTGCCTTGTCAATTCCTCTTTTGATGTCCATTGGATTGGCACCAGCAGCAACGTTCTTCAAACCTTCAGTGATGATGGCCTGGGCAAGTACAGTTGCAGTTGTGGTTCCATCACCAGCTACATCCGCTGTTTTTGAAGCCACTTCCTTCACCATTTGTGCACCCATGTTCTCAATGGGGTCTTCCAATTCAATTTCCTTGGCAACGGTAACACCATCCTTGGTAACGGCTGGCGCACCAAATTTCTTCTCAATAACTACATTGCGTCCTTTAGGACCCAAAGTAACTTTTACCGCATCTGCAAGGGTATCAACCCCTTTCTTCATTTTGTTGCGGGCTTCCAGATTAAAAAATATTTGCTTTGACATATGATTCTTTTTAAAAGTTTTAGCGGAGATTAAACAATTGCGAGGATATCAGATTCCCTCATGATCAAATAATCGTGCCCTTCGATGGTGATCTCTGTGCCGGAATATTTGCCATAAAGAACAGTGTCACCTGTTTTTATAGTCATCGGCTCATCCTTTTTTCCAGGGCCTGCTGCAACAACGGATCCTCTTTGGGGTTTTTCCTTCGCTGTGTCAGGAATGATAATGCCACCTGCAGTCTTCTCTTCAGCAGGAGCAGGTTTCACGATTACCCTGTCATGCAATGGGGTAATGCTTAACTTCTTAGCCATAGCTTTTGATTTTAATTTTAAATGAATAAATGAATTGTGGG
>CANEWJ010000060.1 GCA_947442625.1 Chitinophagaceae bacterium | reverse complement strand
GGCCACCTGGTACTGGACATGGCCATGTCTCAATATTCTTACGGAAAACTGGAGGTTACCAGGCTTGCCAACAAGAAACTGCCTTATCCAGGTGGGTTTGACCAGGAAGGAAACCTAACAGACGATCCTGCCGCCATCGAAAAAACACGAAGAATTCTGCCCATGGGATACTGGAAAGGTTCAGGATTTGCCATCATGCTCGATGTTATGTCCAGCCTCCTGTCTGGAGGACTGACTACAGCAGGCATAGACAAAAAAGGCCTGGGCAGTTGCGGCAGCTGTTGCCAGGTTTTCATCGCCATTGATCCGTTGAAAATCAATACCCAGGAAATGATTGACCATGCGCTACATGAGACGGTGAACCAACTAAAGACATCTGTTCCAGTGGGTGAAGACGGTGAGATACTGTATCCCGGCGAAAGATCACTCACCGCAAGAGCAGAAAATAGGGCATTGGGGATTCCTGTAGACGATGGGGTCTGGAACAAGGTGAAAGCATTGGCAGGGTTGATTTGCTAGGATTTGTAGAAGCATCAATTGGCCGTCTCTCAATAGGGATCATTTGCAATTGTCCTTCCTACGGGTATCAATCAGATAATGGATTTTCCAGGTACCACTGGCCTTGATCAGTCCGAATACATTCACACCACAATGACTGAATTTTCCATTGTAAAAAAACTGATACGGCGTCCACACAAGCGCTAAGTCTCCATCAATCTTGATCATTTCAAAAACAATGCGCTCATCAGCAGCGCCTTGTGGCTGCTTTCCGACAAATGCTGCAAAACCAATCACTCCATCAGATTTGATCGTATTCTTTCCATCTTTGTCTTTGATGATGGACTGCATGATGGCATTGTCAGCAAAGCAAGACAAGATCACCTGTTCATCAGCAGTTTTCATTGATGTGAACAGTTTCGAAACAACTGCCTTTACACCATCCTCATCTGTCTGTGCAAATCCTTGAAAAGAGAAAAAAGCTGCAAAGATCAGCACTGATAATGTTTTCAACATAGCGTGTATTTTACGCAATGTAAGGATTACCCTGTTTTTGCAATACCCCATTTCTGATTCACGAGAAAAATCCATTTTTGATGAACAACTACAAGTTATTCATCAAATGTCAAAAGGTGACCTCGGTCACCTTTTGTGCCAACATACACATTTACCTTCGTCAAAACCAAGCCCATGTCAACCCATCATCAAATCATTGTTATTGGCGGAGGCAATGCCGGCATCTCTGTTGCGGCACAATTGTTGAACAAAAACAGGTCACTCGATATTGCCATCGTTGAACCCTCAGACAAACACTATTATCAACCCGCCTGGTCTTTGGTTGGCGCAGGTATATACAACAAAGCCAAAACAGTTCGGAATGAATCCTCCGTCATTCCAGAGCACGCAACATGGTTAAAAGATGCGGTAAGTACATTTTCACCAGAGACCAACATGGTGACCTTGGTCTCTGGTAATAAGTTGGAATATGATTACCTGATTGTGGCCCCAGGGATACAATTGAACTGGAACGAAGTGAAGGGATTGCAAGAGAACCTCGGTAAAAATGGGGTTTGCTCCAATTACGACTTTAGGTATGCAGACTATACCTGGGCGTGCATCCAAAAAACCAAATCCGGAAGGGCCATCTTCACCAATCCGCATACGCCGGTAAAATGTGGCGGCGCACCCCAGAAAATCATGTACCTGGCCACGGATTATTTTGCCAAACAAGGCATTGCTGACAAAATCCAGGCAGAAATGTGGACTGGTGGAACCAGGGTTTTTGGTGTACCAAAATATGAAGAGGTACTTAAAAAAATCATTGAAAAAAGAAAGATCAAGTTCAGTTTTTTCCAGAAACTGGTTGAAATCGATGGCAAAAACAAGAAAGCAAAATTCATCGGCATTGGAAAGGATAATGAAGGTGTGGAAACCTGGGTTGATTTTGAAATGATCCATGTAACGCCTCCCCAGTCTGCCCCTGATTTTATAAAACAAAGTCCGATCGCCAATGGCGCCGGATGGGTTGATGTAGACAAATACACCTTGCAACACATTAAATACCCCAATATTTTTTCTCTTGGAGATGCCTCCTCCCTTCCCACCAGCAGGACCGGCGCAGCGATAAGAAAACAAGCGCCAGTGCTTGTGAAAAACCTGTTTTCCCTCATGCAGAAAAAACCGTTGCAAGCCAAATACAGTGGATACACCAGCTGCCCTTTGGTAACCGGATACGGCAAACTCGTGCTGGCAGAATTTGACTACGACAACCAGCCCACGGAAACATTCCCCTTCAACCAAGCCAAGGAAAGGTGGAGCATGTTCATGCTCAAGCGCTACATCCTTCCATGGCTTTACTGGAACAGGATTCTTACAGGAAAGATGTAAGTTTACATCTTAACCAATACAATCCAGCATGAGAATTCTTGTTGCTTCTTTTATGTTGCTCATGACAGTTCATCACTCCATTGCACAGTCGCGCATCAACATCATCCCCAAGCCTTCGATGGTACATGAATTGGAAGGACAGTTTGTGCTCAACAACAACAAGATTTATGTGAGTGCACAATTCCGTGAAGTGGCCGTATTGCTTTCCGACCTCATGCGCTGGAAACAAAACAGGATTTTCCTCCTCACAAAAGGTGCAGTGGCTCCTGCTGGATCCATCATCATTGAAAAAACAAAGGGCAACAAGCAAGACAGCGCCAGCTATACTCTTGACATCAAAACAAAGACTGTTCGCATCAGCAGTGCTGGATATGCAGGGGCCATCAATGCCATGCAAAGCCTGGCACAAATCATCCTCACACAAGACAATAAAAATCAACTCCCCTGCGCCAGGATTCAAGACCAGCCAAGGTTTGGCTACCGGGGCCTGATGATTGATGTGTCTCGCCATTTTTTTCCTCCCTCCTTCATCAAAAAAATGATTGACCTGATTGGTCTCTATAAAATCAATACGCTCCACATGCACCTTACTGATGCTGCCGGCTGGAGGATTGAAGTGAAAAAATATCCCGCATTGACGGCACAGGCGGCATGGAGAACCAGTTATGGCTGGAAGAAATGGTGGAACACCGACCGCGACTATGTAAACGAAGGAGATGCCAATGCCTACGGCGGGTATTATACCCAATTGGAGGCAAAGGAACTGGTTGCCTATGCGCAAAAAAGAGGCATCACCATCATTCCTGAAATTGAGATGCCGGGCCACTCCGAAGAGGTCATTGCAGCATACCCCCAGCTCGGTTGTGTTGGCGGCAAAAAGGGACAGGGTGAGTTTTGCCTGGGCAATGATTCCACTTTCATTTTCATGCAGGATGTGATCACTGAAATGATGGCTATTTTCCCCTCCACCTACATCCATATCGGTGGAGATGAGGCGGGCAAATCCAACTGGAAATCCTGCAGCAAATGCCAGCAGCGCATCAAAGACAATCAACTCAAAGATGAATTTGAGTTGCAGAGTTATGCCATCAGGAGAATGGAGAAATTCATTTCGTCCAAAGGCAGACAGTTGCTGGGCTGGGATGAAATTTTGGAAGGTGGACTGGCTCCGGGTGCCAGGGTGATGAGCTGGAGAGGAGAGAAAGGTGGCATTGAAGCAGCCAGGATGGGGCATGATGTGATCATGACACCGGGGGGCACTTGTTATTTTGACAAGTACCAGCAAGATCCTGCAACCGAACCCGAAGCCATCGGCGGCTTTCTTCCCCTCCAAAAAGTATACGAATATGAGCCCATGCCCAAAGAATTGGAGGCCGACAAACAAAAGCATTTGCTGGGCGCACAGGCCAACCTCTGGACCGAATATGTGCCCACCATGGAACATGCGGAGTACATGATTTTTCCAAGGATCATCGCCTTGAGTGAAGCGGTTTGGAGTGAAAGAAAGAACATGGAATGGACCGATTTCCAATACAGGCTTTCGCAACATTTTAAACTCCTACAGCGGCTGAATGTCAACTATTGCAGGCCATCAGACAGGCTTGAAATCAGGCCCCTGATTGATGCCCCAGCGGGTAGCACCAGCATCACCTTGAGTTCAGAGCAATACAAGCCCGAGATCAGGTATACCACTGATGGCAATATGCCCAGCAGCAATTCAACCCTCTACACAGGGCCATTTTCCATCACCGGATCGGCACTGGTCAAGACCGCCATCTTCAGAAAAGGAAGGATGAGCCAGCATCCAGACACCATCGACATCAACCTGCACAAGGCCATCGGCAAAACCATCACCTACAACAAAAAATACAGCAGCAGCTATGTGGCACAAAAAGAAGCTACCCTGATCAACGGCTACCGGGGGTCTTTGACCTACCAGGATGGCCAGTGGCAGGGCTTCCTGAATGATGTTGATGTTACCATTGATTTAGGAAAAGAAGAAAACCTGAGCAAGCTCCGGTCCACCTTCATGCAGGTCATCGGCCCAGGTGTGTACATGCCGCACCATGTTGAAGTTTCACTGAGCAAGGATGGAACGCAGTTCACCACACTGGAAAAAGTGTTGAATGATGTGTCGGCCACTGACCCCAAGCTCATCTTCAAAACATTTGAGGTACCTCTCAAAGGGCAATCAGCCCGGTACGTCAGGTTCGTGGCAAAACTGCAAAGAGGATTTCTGTTTGCAGATGAGATCATCATCGACTAAAACTCCTTCTCGGCCATTTCACTTTGCGGAAGGCTGATTTTTCGGTTCTTTTTGATGAGGTTGAAACCAACGGATAGCTGCACCTGATCAGGCTCGTAGACATAATTGGTGGTGGTGTAAAAATTGCTGCCCCTGGTGGTGATGCGCTGGATATTGGAGATGCCCAATCCTGCATCCATGAACAGCCACTGTGCCTGAAAATTCCAACGGTTGTCTTTGGTTGTTTTTTTTACAGAGAAATTGGGCGTAAAAAATGCCCCATCTTCCCCTTGTGCTGTTGCCCTCAAGGAGAGATAATTGATGCCCAATTGCAGCGACCAGTTTTTCTTCAAACTGAAGCCCTGCGTGGCATTGATGCTGTAGACCCAGCTGTTGTTGCTAAAGGGAAGACTGCTATTGAACAGGGTACCGCGGATGTCATATTTGTAGATGTTCCCACCAATGATCATTTGCCAAACCTTGCCAACGCGATAGGTAAAATTGGCTTCCACCCCTGTTTGTTTGGCAAGGCCCGCATTGGTGAAGATCCTGCCCAGGATGGTATCATTGAAAACCTTGTTCACCCGTTGGATGGGGTTCTTGGTGCGTTGATGGTAAAGGCTCATGGTAAAACTTCCTTTGCTCAACTTGTGCTCTACACCCAGTTCCCAGATGCCGGTCAATTCTGGCAGCAAAGCAGGATCGCCCTGCTCCAATGTTTCTGAATGTTCACGCTCAGGGAATGGATTCAACTCAAAATTATTGGTGCGCTTGATGCGTCTTGTAAACGATTGTTTGATGGTCACTTTTTCAGCAAGGGCATACCTGATCAGATAAGAAGGGAACAGGTTCAACAAGGGAAGCCTGTTGCCAGGAACGTTGTCGGAGAAAGTAAGGTTGCGGAGCATCTGTTCTGCTCTCAAGCCAGCCTGATAGCCTAACCTTCCTTTTGCATTAGCATATTGCAGGTAACCAGCATGGATGTTGTTGCGCACGGTCACCTGGCTGCTGAAAAATGGATCCTTGGTGAATGCAAAACTGCCGGCATTCCTGTACTTGTAGAGAAAATCACCCGTCTGTTCATCATATCTGAATTGATACCCCGCCTGCCATGTGCGGTTTCCTTTCTTATCGGTGATGTCCGCCTTGAAGCGATAGGCATGCAGGGGATTGGTGCTGGGGTTGATGGTTTCCTGGATCATTTGTTTGAGTCCAGGATAACTGAGGTTTTGGTTGGTGGTCAATGATTCCAAATCGGCCCCTTCATATTGCAGCGAAAAAGACAACTGTGTTGCCTTGCTGAGTTGATGGCTGGAACCCAGGCTTGCAAGGGTAAATCTTCCCTGCTTTTCTGCCGTATTCTTGTTGAAATAATCAAAGGAAGATTGTGCACCGGTCAGCATGTTTTTTCTGCTGTTGTTGTAGAGCAGATCGGCCACCCTGGTCTGGTATTTTTTGCCGCTGTACAAGGCCGCTTCCAGCCTGTTGCGAGAATCAAACTGAAGGCCTGCGGAAAGCCTTCCGCCAAAATTGTACCGCTTATAACTGCGCTCTCCATTGGAAGGAAAAGAAGTGAAGACGTTGCCAATGGTGGTGTTCACGTTTCCTTCTCTATAGCCCGCGATGTCATTTCTCAGGTAATTGAAGCCGGAACTCAGGTCCAGCTTTCCCTTTTGATATCCCACTGAAATGTCTGCAGCATGCCGTTGTGGGGAAGTATAGCGCTGGTTGTCGAAGTCATTGAAAGGTGGTGCACCCAACATGATGTTCGACTGAACCATCAGCCCTTTTTCAGGAGCGGTTTTGGTGATGATGTTGAGCACGCCACTTTTGCCATCTGCATCAAATGCAGCGCCTGGGCTGCTGATCATCTCAATGCTTTCAATAGAGGAAGCAGAGAGCTGGGCCAACACAAAAGCAGGATCGCCCTGTGTGGGCCTGCCATTGATCAATACCTGAAAACTGGCCGAACCGCGCAGGTTGATTTCGCCCTGCCCATTCACTGAAACGGAGGGAAGATTTTTAATGAGATCGATCGCATTCCCATTGGCTGCATTGGCGTATTCCGCTGCACGAAACACCTGCCGGTCAATCTTAAAGGAAACTGGGGGCTTCTTTCCCTTGACCACAATTTCCGTCAAAGACAATTTTTTGGGCAAGCTGTCCTGGGCATTGGAAGTTGTTGCCCATGTTAACAAGAGCAAGAAGAATTTCAGTTTCGGCATTGCACAAAATTAGTGCAATAAACAGCAGAAGACTTAGCCCTTTTGTACCCCTTTGAAATAACCAACAGATTCGGCCATGCCCACCAAAGGATCAGTCATATCCTTTTCATATTCAATGCTGCAAATACCGGAATACTTGATCTTTCTCAAGGACTTTACAAAGGCAGGAAAATTGATGGCGCCACGGCCAACCTCTGCAACCTTGGCATCTTTTGCCATGGCCGTAACATCCTTGATGTGCAGGTCAAATACCCTGTCCTTGTATTCCACAATCACTTTCTCAGGGAGTACACCAGCGCGAAGCGTATGGCCAATATCAACACAAAGACCCATCCTTGGATCCATGTCTTTTATCCTGTCATAAATATCTTTGGGGCTTGGGTAAAGCTTGTCTTCCGGACCGTGGTTGTGTATGGCCATGCGGATATTGGTTTCTTTTACCTTCTCCTCGGTGTAACCAAGCAATTCAGCATTGGGCACACCAACAATCATGCTCACGCCCACTTTCTGTGCGTAGGCAAAAGCCTGGTCCACCGCCTCCTTGCTTCTCATGTAAATAACACCGACGGTATAGGGCTTGATTCCGGCATCGCTGAGCTTTTTCTTCACAGCATCAATGGTTTCCTGGCTTGAATTCAATGGAAGATGAAATTCCTTGATGGAGAGATGATCAACAGCCAGGCGTTTCATCATGGCAATCGACTTGTCAAGGTCAAATTTCACAAAAGAGTATCCTGCAAAACCCAGCGTAAAACTGGATGCACCTTCAATGGCTTTTCCATCTGCATGTTGGGTTAAGGCATTTCCAAGAGAAGGCAATGCAGCAGCGGCGGCAAAACCGAAAGAAGCTTTTTGAAGAAAGTTGCGGCGGGTATTCATTGTTGTGGGTTTAGGGGTGTAGAGGTTTGGGGTTGAGGAGGCAAAGTACATCTGATTTGAAATTAATAAACAATCAACAAATAAATTCAATAAATTACGATAACGATTTAGCAAGCAGTTTAATCACTGCATCCTCCTAAACCCCAAACCTTTACACCTCTAAACCTCTTCACCCATCAACATGAATCAAAGACGCGAATTCCTCAAAAGCACTGCTGCCGCAAGCGGATTGATGATGCTTTCTTCGTTTACCGAACAACAAGAAATGACACAGCCAGTGGAAACCCACATCCGGTTTTCTGTCATCAACATCAACCATGGCCATATCTATGGCATGTGCAATGCGGTGATCAAAGGTGGCGGCGAGCTGGTGGCGGTGTATGCAAAAGAGCCAGACCTGTTGGCTGCATTTGTAAAAGCCTATCCGCAGGTAAAAGTGGCATCAAGTGCAAAGGAGATTCTGGAGGACAATTCCATCCAGGTCATCCTCAGCTCAGGCATTCCCGACGAAAGAGGACCACTGGGTGTGGAAGTGATGAAGCATGGCAAGGATTACCTGGTAGACAAGCCTGGCATCACCACACTGGAGCAATTGGGAGAAGTACGGAAAGTGCAGAAGGAAACCAAGCGCATTTATTCCATCATGTTCAGTGAACGATTTGAAAACAAGGCTACCGTCAAGGCTGGAGAGCTGATCAAGGCTGGTGCGATTGGCAAGGTGGTGCAAACCATTGGCCTGGGGCCGCACAGGATGAGTGTCAAAAGCAGACCCGAATGGTTCTTTGACAAGAAAAGATATGGCGGCATCATTTGTGATATTGGGTCTCACCAGTTTGACCAATTCCTATTTTTCACTGGCTCTACTGCAGCAGAAGTGGTTGCCTCCCAGACCGGGAATGTCAACAACAAGCAATATCCGCAGTTTGAGGATTTTGGCGATGTGATGCTGAAAGGCAATGGCGGCGCAGGGTATATCAGGGTCGATTGGTTCACGCCAGACGGCCTTAAAACCTGGGGAGATGGAAGGCTGACCATTCTTGGCACGGATGGATTCATTGAGATCAGGAAAAATATCGATATTGCTCGATACGGTTCAGGCAATCACCTGTACATGGCCAACAACAAGGAGACCATCTACCTTGATTGCAACAACGAGCCGCTTCCTTTTGGTAAACAGTTTGTTGACGATGTCCTCAATAGAACAGAAACAGCCATGCCGCAGGCGCATTGCTTTTTGGCAACAGAACTGGCGCTGAAAGCACAGAAATTTGCCAAAAAAATCTAAGCCTCAGGCTTGAAGCACAACATCCTGCTAAAAAATGGCATGCATGAAAAGTGTTATTCATCTGCTTTAGCCTTTCATTTAGGTGAATGGGCTCCACAGTAAGTTCATTTTCATCAGAAATGAATCGCAATTTTTTCTTACTTTCATCATCAAACGAACGATAAAACCAAAGTAATGCCAAAACAAAACAACAGAAGAAATTTCATCAAGCAGGGCTCGATTGCTGCTGCGGGTTTTTTAATTGTTCCCCGCCATGTAATTGGCAAGGGATACACTGCTCCAAGCGACAAGCTCAACATTGCTGCCATCGGTGCCGGTGGTAAAGGGCAGTCAGATCTTTTCAATTCCTACAACAATGGCGCCAACAATGTGGTGGCCATGGCTGACCTGGATTGGGACAAATGCAAAAGCTCTTTTGAAAAATTCCCCAACGCAGCGAAATACCGCGATTTCAGGGAAATGCTGGACAAATCTGGCAAAGACATTGATGCAGTAACCATCTCAACACCAGACCATTTCCATGCCTATGCCGCCATGGCCTGCATGTCGATGGGCAAACACGTATATGTACAAAAGCCACTGACACATAACATTGCCGAAGCCAGGATGCTTACCGAAGCTGCAAGAAAAAACAAGGTTGTTACCCAGATGGGAAACCAAGGCGCTTCCAACCCTTTGCAAAAAGTGGCCATGGATTGGTTCGATAAAGGACTGATCGGAACGGTTCATACCGTGAACATCTGGACAGACAGGCCAGTTTGGCCTCAAGGGATTCCCCTTCCAACAGACAAGCCTGCCTTGCCCGCCGCCATGTCGGCCAAGGAGTGGGATACCTGGATTGGACCAGCAGCGTATATGGACTATAATCCACTGTTCCATCCCTTCAAATGGCGCGGATGGTGGAATTTTGGAACAGGAGCCCTGGGAGACATCGGTTGTCATACCATTGACTCTCCGTTCAGGATACTCGGCCTTGGCTATCCAACCGAAGTGGAATGCAGCGTAGGGGCAGTATTCATCAAGGATTGGAGTCCTGAATTCATCCCAGAAGGTTGCCCTCCTTCTTCACATGTTGAAATCAGATTCCCAGCCACCAAGAAAAACAATAGTCCATTGAAAATGGTTTGGATGGATGGCGGTATTCGTCCTTTCCACCCCGACCAACTTCCGTCTAATGAGCCACTGAGCACAGACGGTAACGGCGCCAACGGTGTTTTCCTTCATGGAACAAAAGGATTGATGACAATTGACATGTATGGAGGCAGGCCCAAGATTTACCTGAATACCGGTGAAAAAATCGTTGCACCAGAACCAGACAAGAATGCTTTGAAACTGCCTGAATTTGGCCACCAAGTCTCCTGGACTGAAGCTTGTAAGGCTGGCTTCAACAGCAAGGCACACAAGGAACTCAGCTCATCATTCGACTACTCCGGACCGCTCACTGAAACCGTACTCATGGGTAACCTGGCCATCAGGAGTTACATGTTGCGCAAAGAGGTCACAAGACCAAATGGCAACAAGGCATTCGAGTTCTATGGCAGAAAGAAACTGCTGTGGGATGGTGCTTCTATGAAGATTACCAACTTTGACGATGCCAACCAGTTCGTCTCAAGGGTGAACAGGGCTGGATGGGAGTTCAAGAAATAAAGTCTTTCCATTGCTATTTTCAAGGGCGTTTCTCAACAGAAACGCCCTTTTTTTTATTCAGTTTTAATGTAAAGCTTTGGCCTGTGCAATACAGCTTATTTCAACACAGATAGCGCAGCATCGATATACGTGAAATTCTCTGGCTGGTGGTGGTGAATGGGCTTGGTTACTTTGGATTCACCCAACCGAACCACAACAGCATTTTTTGCTGGGATGATGTACACATACTGACCAAAAAGTCCGTTTTGTGCAATGGCATGCACGCCATTGTGGTTGACCATCCAATACTGGTAGCCATAATAATCTACCGGCTGATCATTCTCAGTCCGATCTTTCAGGCTGGTTGCAGGTGTGGTTGCTTCAGCAATGTATTTCTCAGAAACGATCTGCTTGCCATTCCAGTTGCCTTTGTTAAGTACCAATTGACCGAATTTTGCATAGTCCCTGGCCACTGCATTGAAACAACAGAAAGCTTTTTCATGTTTTCCAGCTCCATCCAGTAACCAGAGCGCATCGGCATTGGCCCCCATGGGTTTCATGAACCTTTCGGAAACCAGTGCAGAAATGGACTGACCAAATACTTTCTCTACGATCAACCCCAACACCTGTGTGTCTCCACTGCGGTACTGCCAGTAAACACCTGGCGCTTCTTTTTTCTCCATCATGCTCACCATGTATTCTTCATCTTCACCATAATACCCGTAGGCATTCATGCTGAAATAACTTTTGTCTCCTTCAAAATAGTTTGTACCTGAACTCATGGTCAGCAAGTCCTTGATGCGGACTTTATCCAGCCCGTTGGTTTTGAAATGTGGGACATAGTTACCAGCAAGTTCTTCCACTGATTTGATTTTACCTTCGTCAATAGCAATGCCAATCAACAAGGAGATGATGCTCTTGGCAGCAGAAAACGATCCGCTGATTTTGGCGCTGTCATACCCATCCCAATATTTTTCATAGATGAGCTTGCCATCCTGAATGACGAGAAACGCATGCGTGTCATTGGAGTCAATGATGGTCAAGAACTCCTGGGGAATTTGTTTTTGGTTGTATGCTGAATCGTAAGGCCATGCCTGTGGAGCATCGCCGCTTTCAACCAGTCTTACAGGATGGGTCTTGTGATCATGAATGGTATGCACGCCCCAGGTGGCAAAATTTTTCAAATGCGAAAAACGGTTGGTAAATGTAAGCCCAAGGGTAACCAGCAAAATAGCTACAATAAATAACAATACCTTTCTAAACATGGCTAGAATTTAAGCCAGCAGCGCTGGAGAATTAAAAGATATCTTGAAGGTAGCAACTTCTATTGCAATGGATGCATATGGATTACTTTTGCACTGCAACAATCTTTAAAAATAGTATGTAATGCATGTATTAACGGTCGAAGATATCAGCAAAGAGGAGGAGGGTCGAACGCTCGTTAAAGAAGTTTGCTTTTCCATTGATGCTTTTAAAAAAGTTGCCTTGATGGGCGAAACCGGTTCTGGGAAAAGCACGGTCATGAAGATGATAGCAGGACTGGTGCAAGCCAGTTCAGGGAATGCCTATTGTGAAGGACAACGCATCAAAGGACCAGATGAAGTGCTGCTGCCAGGCCACCCAGCCATTGCCTATCTTTCTCAACATTTTGAATTGAGAAACAACTACCGCGTGCACGAACTCTTGGAAATGGCCAACAAGATGGAAGATGAGGAAGCAGCCGAAATTTATTTGATTTGCCGGATCAACCACCTGTTGGACCGTAAGGTGCACCAGCTTTCTGGAGGAGAGCGTCAACGCATTGCCCTCGCCCGCTTATTGGTTGGCAAGCCACGGCTGCTGTTGCTCGATGAGCCATTCACCAACCTCGACCTGTTCAACAACAGGATCATCAATGAGGTCATTCACCAGGTCTGTAACAAAATGGCCATCACCTGTGTGCTGGTTTCCCATGACCCCGTAGCAGTATTGTCCTGGGCGGATGAGCTCCTGATCATGAAGCATGGGCAGCTCGTCTTTCAGGGTTCGCCCAAAGAAGCATACGCAAGGCCTCAAGAGGAATACATTGCCGGGCTGTTGGGAGAGTATACCCTGATTTCACCTGAGCAAAAAATGCTTTACAAGTTGTTTGGGGTGGAAGAAACAGGAGAAACCATTTTCATCCGTCCTGAAAAAATTGGCATTGGTTCTGATGCAACAACTGGAATTTCCGGGACAGTGCTGGAGGTGAAATTTCTGGGGGCACACTATCGCCTGCTGATCAAAACCAGTGAAATGGATTTGATTGCCCATGCTGAGACTGACCTCGGCATCAACACGGTGGTTCAATTGTACGCAAAAGGACGCTAAGCCAGTTTTACCCGCTTTCCGGTTTTCACGGCCTGGTAAATGGCATCGATGATTTTCATGTCTTTCAAACCCTCTTCTCCGTCTGCAGGCACAATGGGTTTTTTGCCTTCCAGGATGATGGAAGCAAATTCTTCCATTTGAATGGTTTGGTGGGCCTGATGCGGTTGTGTCAATTCCCCCTTGTGTGTTCTGCCCTTGATGGGACCATAGCCTGTAGAGGGCTGCATTTCCGCAAAACCCTTTTCACCATTGAGGAAAAAACGATCGAGGTTGCTCATCCCGTAACTGGACAAACAGGAAGCAATGGCTCCGCTGGGAAACCCCGCCTGAAACTGTATTGTTTCATCTACCCCTTCTGCAAATTTTACCGGGTCTGTCTTTGTTTCCTGTGCAGTTACCCAGAGGGGTTCTTCCCCAATCATGTAACGCATGCCGTTGATGGAATAGATGCCAATGTCCATCATGGAACCGCCGCCGGCCAAGGCCTTGTTCAATCTCCATTGCTTGGGATCGCCGCTCCGAAACCCTGTCAATCCCTGGAAAAACTTGATCTTTCCAAACTCGCCGTCTTTCCTCATCCTGATCACTTCCAGGGTCTTGGGTTCAAAATGCATCCTGTATCCCACGAGCAAATGAACATC
>CANEWJ010000059.1 GCA_947442625.1 Chitinophagaceae bacterium | reverse complement strand
TGATTGGTTATTTTTGCAGTTCCTAGGATTTTTTAACAATTTATATTTATGGGCACAGAAGAGATTTTGAAGGCATTGGGCAATGTTCAGGAACCTGATTTGAAAAAGGATCTTGTTACCCTGAACATGGTCAGGGATATTGTAATCGGAGACAACAAGGTTGGGTTTACCATTGTTTTGACAACGCCGGCCTGTCCGATGAAAGAGTTGATCAGGCGGGACTGCGAAAGGGCCATCCATGAACATGTGGATGAGGGATTAGAAGTTGTGGTGGATTTTACTGCCAATACCAGTTCCATCAGGGTTGACCTCACTTCTGTATTGCCTGGAGTAAAGAATATCATCGCTGTAGTGAGTGGGAAAGGCGGTGTAGGGAAGTCTACAGTGGCGGCGAACCTTGCCCTTGCTTTGTCTCAACAGGGCGCCAAAGTGGGCCTGATGGATGCTGATATTTATGGTCCAAGTGTTCCCATCATGTTTGGTGTGCGTGGCCAAAGGCCTTTGATGGAAAATATAGAAGGCAAGGACAAGATCGTTCCCCTCGAGCAGCATGGTATCAAGCTCATCAGCATCGGACTGTTGGTGGATGAAAAAAGTGCAGTGGTCTGGCGTGGTCCAATGGCCAGCAGCGCAATTCGACAGTTTGTTACCGATGTGCATTGGGGAGAACTGGATTACCTGGTGATCGACATGCCTCCCGGCACTGGAGATATTCACCTGACACTGGTGCAGACCATTCCTGTTACAGGAGCGGTGGTAGTTACCACGCCGCAGGAAGTTGCTCTCTCAGATGCCAAGAAGGCCATATCCATGTTCTCGCAGGCCCAAACAAAGGTTCCCATCATTGGACTGGTGGAAAACATGGCATGGTTTACCCCCGCAGAACTGCCCGACAGCAAGTATTATATTTTCGGGAAGGATGGTGGCAAACACCTGGCTGATCAGCTGGACATGAATTTTCTGGGACAAATACCACTGGTGCAAAGCATAAGGGAAGGGGGCGATAAAGGAACACCAGCCATGCTGGGAGGGGATGCCCAAACCCAGCAGGCCTTTTCAGCATTTGCTGCTGAAACCATCAGGGCCATTGCCGTGGCCAATGCGAAATAACATGGAGTAATTACCATTGGGGGTTTTGCAGCATTTTCTTTGCCTTTCATCCTTTTGATGTGGGCATGCTGCTATTTTGCAAGTGTTGCAGACTGCTCAGGGGCATTGAGTTTAAAACTCTGCCTTTTTTCATCCATTTTGATGTGAATGATATTGGTATGCTCTGCCTTATAATCATACATCAGGGTAGAAATCACCTCAATGGATTTTACCCCACCAATCTTTGTGGCATTGTAATAGACCCAGACCACTTCTTTCTCAATCTCATAGCCCAGGAAACTGAGCTGTCTTGGTTTTCCATTGACGAGCACCTGCACATGCCTCGTAAAATAGCTGTTGATGGCATCTCCAGTAGATTTTTTCTCTCCTGAAACCAGATCATATTTTTTTCCAGAAAATTTTCTCAAAGCTTCTTCAAGATCATCCGGAAAAAATTTGGTTGCAATGCCCAGCTCCTTTGTTTTGCTGCTATATTCCACTTCCGTGATGGAAACAAAAAAGGGATGGCTGCTTCCCATTAGTAACGGAAATATCAACAAGAAGAAAAAATGGGCCAATCTTTTCATGGATTACAAAAGTCTGATTATTTTCAGTCTTTCTGCTCATGAAGGATTTTATATTTTATTTCAAAATTGGCTGGACGCATATCATGAGCCTGGATGCTACCGACCACCTGTTTTTTATAGCAGTATTGGCCATCATCTATACCGTTGCTGATTGGAAAAAGGTATTGGTCCTGGTTACTGCATTTACTATTGGACATGCCCTCACCTTGTTCATGAGTATCCTCAGCCTGATCAGTGTGAAGAGTGAGATGGTTGAATTTTTGATTCCCTGCACCATCATGGTCACCGCAATGATGAATTTGCTCTTTCAACAGCAACAGGTTACCAGTCATGCCATCCAATATGGCATTGCCCTGGGATTTGGACTGATACATGGTCTTGGGTATGCCAATTATATCCGCATGATCCTGTCTGCCGATCAGCAGTTGATCTGGGGACTTTTCAGTTTTAATGTTGGCCTTGAGGCGGGTCAAATTGTTGTCGTCTCATTGGTGCTTTTTATGGTTTGCATGGCGTCAAAGGCACATGCAAATGCACACAAGCATTTGATTCGTGTCCTTTCAGTGGCAGTACTCTGTTTTTCCCTGTTGATGGTTATTGAAAGATTTCCATTTTAGCTGAGTCGCCGAAATTTATTGCTTTTTCATCGTAAAATAACCGGTATTGTTTTCCCAGTGAATTTTGCTTCTCTTGTCAAACAATGCACCATAAAGCCCATCGGCAACAATATCAACGTCGCCATCCTTGTCCAGGTCAAAAAGGCGAACCCATTTTATCCAGGTGTTCAATCCTTTTTCTTCACTGTTGTTGAAATAATCTTTTGTCGCATTAACGAAAGATTTGCCCCTGTTTACATAGAGCCTTAGCGCATACCCCTGATAAACGTCCTTGTGGTTCATTGTGAGGATGTCTGTTTTTCCATCTCCATCAAAATCCATAAATGCCAGGTCAATCAAGCCCAAGCCGGGTTCTATGGGGATATTGATGGCTGCAGCCCTGTTGAATGTACCAGCGTTATTTAGGATCAACCTGAGTTTTTCCCTACCACCCAGCAAGAGGTCGAGCAACCCATCATTGTTCATGTCAAAGAGCTCAACAGCATAGTAGTTATCATCATTTGTGATGGTAAATCCCTTGAAAATCTGGTTGCTCAATTTGAACTTTCTGTTTCCCAGGTTGATGTATGCGGTAGGGTGGATGGGTACAGCCTTGCTTCCCCCTGAGTAAGCGATGATATCAATCAGCCCATCTCCATTGATATCGCCGGTGGTACCTCCCTGAAAATAACCGAGGTCTAAACGGAGATTTTGATACGTTTTTTCTTTTGGGTAGAAGATGCTGATGGAATCTCCGGGAAAGGGCTCGCCATCAAAACCAGTTGAAAAGAGTACGACTTCCTTGCTTCCGTCATTATCAAGATCCGATAATACAATTTTCCTCACCTCGGTCAATCCCAATTGCACGGAATACCTCGTAGAATCAGCTTCGTATTCCGTAAAGAGGTTCAGCCCCTTTGCGTTGGTGGGCCATGGGTTTCTATAGAAAAAAGCCCAGAGGTCTTTCTTGCCATCTCCCGTTAAATCGGTGTAGACATAGGCCCCGGGGCTTTGCCAATAGTATGTCTTGTTGGCGTTCCAGGTATTTTGGTTGGTATAGTTGAAGGGGATGAATTCATGTGCACTGGTCAATTCAAATCCACTGTATAGGGAGAACTGCAAGTCGAACAAGCTGGAAAACGATTTGTTGGTGTTGTGCCAAGAGGTTGTTTTATTGATCGGTGAAACGGAGTCCAGGATTGCAGTGGAATATACAATGGTACCCTCTGGTTTTGGGATGCGGTTTGGTGTTGCATCAACCGCTGTTTTTTTGCATCCCGCCGTCAAAAAAACAGTGATTAAAAGTATATATTGCAGAAGAAAAAGTTGAAACGCTGACCTTTTGGTTACAATAGTCATTGGAATTGGTTTTGGGTGATAAAATGCCATCGCATGGTTCAAACCTATCCTAAATCCTGTGCCTGAAGTATGATTTCGACACCAAGAGGCGTATTAAACTGTGTATTATTATTAAATGATGATAATTGGTAAAATGTAAATTCACAATCATGAGTAAATCCATTTTTATTGCCTTGCTGCTGACCTTATCCCTGGTTTCAGCCCAAGCGCAACCTTTGCGCAATGCAGGTTCTAACCACGGAAACCGGTTTGAACAACTTGATTATTTGTTGCAGGATCCTAATGAGTACAGGACAGCCAGCGGTGCACCAGGTCCAAAGTACTGGCAACAGCGTGCTGACTATGATATCAATGTGGATATCAATGAAGAAGCCAATGTGTTGACCGGTTCTGAAACAGTTACTTATTTCAATAATTCTCCGGATATCCTGACCTATATCTGGTTGCAGGTTGATGAGAATTTTCATCACCCCAACAGTGACAACAATTACGACAAGTCGTCGAGCATGACTACAAGGCTTACGCACCAGCAGTCGTTGCAGATGAACCCCAAAGAATACCTGAATGGCTATGGCGTGAACATCACTGCACTGACAGATGCCACCGGCCGGCCCCTCAGCTACACGGTTAATCAAACCATGATGAGGGTTGAAATGCCCATTCCTTTGAAGCCAGGTCAGAAATTTGTTTTCAAATGCAATTGGAATTATAAAATTCCTGATAAGCTTACCCGGTATGGAAGGGGAGGATATGAGTATTTTGCTGAAGACGACAACAATCTTTATTCTATAGCACAGTGGTTCCCCCGTCTTGCTGTTTACAGCGATTTTCAGGGATGGCAGAACATGCAATTCACAGGTGGTGCCGAGTTTGCGCTGACTTTCGGAAACTACAAGGTGAACATCACCGTTCCTGAAGACCATATTGTTGCAGCAACCGGTGAATGCAAAAACCTTGCAGCTGTATTGACTCCTGCCCAGATGGCACGCTGGCAGCAAGCCCAAACAGCCACTGAACCAATTGAGGTGGTAACCCTGGCGGAAGCCATTGACAATGCAAAGGATAAATCCAAGGGCAAGAAGACCTGGTCTTATGAAGCCATCAATGTCCGCGACTTTGCGTTCAACTCATCCCGCCGCCTTGTTTGGGATGCCATGGCTGCCGATGTTGAAGGAAAGAAAGTGATGTGCATGAGCTATTATGGAAAAGAAGCCTACCCGATCTATAAAAAATATTCAACCAAGGCCGTTTACCATACCATCAAGACCTATTCAAAATTCACCATTGCCTATCCTTATCCAGTGGCCATTTCAGTGGAGGCTTCTATTGGGATGGAATACCCCATGATCGCGATGAACTATGGAAGGGCTGAAAAAGATGGCACCTACAGTGAGGCCACAAAATACGGAGCGATTGGTGTCATCATTCATGAGGTAGGACACAATTTCTTCCCCATGATCATCAACTCTGATGAAAGGCAATACTGGTGGATGGATGAAGGCTTGAACACTTTTGTTCAGTTCCTCACCGAGCAGGAGTTTGACAACAATTATCCATCCCGCCGTGGTCCTGCACACCTGATTGCAGACTACATGAAGCTTCCCAAGGACATGTTGGAGCCCATCATGACCAAGGGTGATAATGTTGCCAGCGTTGGGTCAAATGCCTATGCAAAGGCCGCAACAGGGTTGAATATTTTGCGTGAAACCATCATGGGAAGAGAACTGTTTGACTATGCTTTCAAAGAATATGCAAGAAGATGGGCTTTCAAGCACCCAACCCCTAATGACCTGTTCAGGACATTGGAAGATGCAAGTGCAGTAGACCTGGATTGGTTCTGGAGGGGATGGTATTTTGGTACCGATCCTGTGGATATTGCCATTGATTCGGTGAAGTGGTTCAGGCTGGATGCCAATAAAAACATGGCTTCCATGAAGGTACCTGAATTTGAAACCATCAGCAAGGTCAGGAACCGTGATGACAAAAATCTGGTTTATTATACCAATACCGATACAACCCTGCGCGATTACTATTATTACAACAGGAGCGCTGATGCAAAAATGTTTCAAGACATGGCACAGCAACAGCTTGATGCACAAAAAGACAATGCCAACTACCCCGCCTGGGAAGACAAGCATTTCTATGAACTTCAATTCAGCAACAAAGGCGGAATGGTGATGCCGATTATTGTAGAATGGACGTTTACGGATGGCAGCAAGGAAGTAGACAGGATTCCTGTTGGTATCTGGAAATTGAATGAGCAAAAAGTGACCAAGTTGTTTGTCAAGAACAAGGAAGTTGTGGGCATCAAATTGGATCCCATGCGCGAAACGGCAGACATCAATGAGTCCAATGGCATGTGGCCTGTGAGAGAGATGCCCAGCCGGTTCCAGTTGTTCAAAGGAGCTTCTACCATCAGTGGTTTGGGCGCACCCAGGGGTGGCGGTCCATCAACCAATGCCATGCAGAAAGCAAAAAAATAGTTTATTTCAACCAGGAATTGAATTCTTCCTGCGTCACGAGGCCTTGTTTTCTTTTAACCTCTTTACCATTTTTGTAGAGGATGAAAGTTGGCAAGGCCTCTACTTTTAGGGATTTCATGAGGGTTGTTTCAATGCCGCCATCCATTTTTACCAGCGTGAGTTTTTTATTGTTCTGCTTCATGAAAGCATCCAAAACAGGTTCCATTTTTTTACATGGAGGGCACCATTCTGCGCCAAAATCCACCAGCACGATATTCGTACTCCTGACCTGTCCTTCGTAGGAGGCCATGCTGGTTTGTTTGGCATTGGGATCAACCCCTACCAAAGGTTTGCTTTCTCTTTTCCATGCATTGATGCCGCCTTCAAGATTGATTACAGTGTAGCCTTTGGTGCGCAGGACTTCAGCTGCAGCTCCACTTCTCCCACCGCTCAGGCAATAGATATAAACGGTTTTGTTTTTGTCGAGGTGGGAGGTCCGGTCATTGAATTCATTTTTATTCAGCCAGTTGGCTTGCAATGCATTGTTGATATGACCGCTCTTGTATTCATCCGCTGTCCTGACATCTAGCACCTGGATCTTCCCTGCACTGATGGCTTTTAAAAAAGCGTCAGGATTGATGGCATTTGCTTGTTGCCCATTGAGTGAACAGGCGGTGATCAAAAACAGAAAAGCAGAGAGAAAGTATTTCATGGCAGTATTTTTACAAAAGTAGAGAATTGCTTTAACTTGCCTGCATGTCTGATGCCAAACTCATCATGTTCGATAACCGCCTCAAAAAGGTGTACAGGATCCTGGGGAAGCAGGCAAAACAACAACTGGTTTCTTGCTATCGCTTGTATGACCGTGATTTGCCAGAGTTCCCCTTGATTATTGATAGCTATGGTGACAATGTTTTGGTGACGGAATACAGGAGCAACCACCGGCTTTCTGAAGAAGATTATGACCGTTGGTTAGAAGATAGTCTTGAGGTCATCAGGCATGTGCTTGCCAAAACGGAAGACCAGCTTTACCTCAAAGAGCGGAAAAGAAAGGAAAGCCGGCAAGACCAATACCAAAAAACAGACGACCGGAAAGAATTTATCGAAGTTGAAGAGGGAGGGTTAACGTTCCTGGTCAACCTCACCGATTACCTGGATACAGGGCTGTTCATTGATCACCGCATAACCAGGGAAATGGTCAGGAAGGCAGCCGCTGGCAAGAGGGTCTTGAACTTGTTTTGTTATACCGGATCTTTTTCTGTCTATGCGGCAGCAGGAGATGCAAAAACCATTGTCTCTGCAGACCTGTCCAATACCTACCTGGACTGGGCACAGCAAAACATGGAACTGAATGGATTTTCAGGCCAACAATACAGCTACGAAAGGGTAGATGTGCTGCAATATTTACCTACACTTGATAAGGAAAGTTTTGATTTGATTGTGTTGGACCCTCCTACATTCAGCAACAGCAAATCAATGAAGGATGTACTTGATATTCAGCCGATGCATGTTGAACTGGTCAATGAATGCCTGAGGGTACTTTCGCCAGGTGGAGTACTTTATTTCAGTACCAACGCCAGGAAGTTTGAACTGGATGAGGCAGGCATCAAGGGAACGGTCAAAAACATCACCACCGCAACCACTCCATTTGATTTCAAAGGAAAGTTATTGCGGTGGTGCTATATGATTACAAAAGAAGACTAGCTGACAATCTCAACAATCTCCACTTCAAAAGTGAGGTCTTTTCCTGCAAGGAAATGGTTGGCATCCATGATGATCACTTCTTCCTTCACTTCCATCACTACTACCGGAACCGGCTGTCCATATTGGTTTTGAAGGTTCAGTTTCATGCCCACTTCAACAGTCATTCCTTCTGGAATATTGGATGATGGAAATTCAATAATGGCGGTCGGATCTGTTTGCCCGTAGCCATGGTCTGGATCAATCAAAATGGTTTTCTTTTCTCCAACGGCCATGCCAACAACGCCGGCATCAAAGCCTGCAATCATTTGGCCTGCACCAACGGTAAATTCCAATGGGGCGCGTCCTACAGAACTGTCGAACTGTGATCCGTCTTCCAGTGTGCCAGTGTAATGTACTCTTACTACGTCTCCGCTTTTAACTTGCATAATTTGGTTTTTAATTGTTCCATTTCAACTGGGGAACCTGCCTGCAAATGACAAAATACGTCACCGGGCGCTGGATGTTTCAGCAGAAATAATTCGGCAAAACTACCTTTATTCTTTTATTTTTATTGAAATAAAGCCCTAAAACAATGAGAAAGTTTATCCTTTTGGTGTTGCTGACTTTCACCATCCTACTCTCAATGGCACAAACTGCTCCTGGCTTGATTCAACCTGGTGCAGCGAACCTTGATCAATACCTGCCCTTGTTGAAAGGAAAGCGGGTAGGGCTGTTTGCCAACCAAACATCCATGGTTGGGGATGAGCACCTGGTGGATCTGTTGATGGGAAAAGAGATAAAAGTGCAGCTCATCTTTGGCCCTGAGCACGGGTTTCGCGGCACGGCTGATGCAGGTGAAAAAGTGGGCAATTATGTGGATGAAAAAACAGGAATCCCTGTGGTCTCTCTTTATGGTCCGAAGCGTGGTCCTTCAAAAGAAGACCTTGAAAACATTGACCTGTTGCTATTTGATATCCAGGATGTGGGGGTTCGTTTCTATACGTTTATCTCATCCCTTGAGGCCTACATGGAAGCGGCATTCATCAACCATAAACCACTGATTGTGCTGGATCGTCCCAATCCCAATATCCATTATGTGGATGGGCCTGTGTTGGACACGGCTTTTCGTTCTTTTATTGGCATGCAGCCCGTGCCTGTTGTTTATGGCATGTCAATTGGTGAATATGCACTAATGCTGGTGGGTGAAAAATGGTTGAAACCCGCTGCCATAAAAGCCTATAACCAAATGAAAGGGGAGGGTAAACAACCCATGAAAATTGTACCCTGCAAGAACTATTCTAGAGCCAGCGTTTATGACCTTCCCATCAAGCCATCACCCAATCTTCCCAATTTATCTTCGATATATTGGTATCCGTCCACCTGTTTTTTTGAAGGCACCGTCTTGAGCGAGGGCAGGGGAACCGCAGCGCCATTCCAAATATTCGGTCATCCTTCATTGCCCTCAACGATGTATGCCTTTACACCCAAAGCCATGCCTGGCGCCAATGCACCCAAGTTAAAGGATCAAGTTTGTTATGGTTGGAATGTTTCTGGTGAGCCAGCCTCCATCAGGACAACACTTAACAACCAGTTGAATCTTTCTTATCTCATCGCGTCTTACCGCTTGTTTCCAGAAAAAGAAAAATTCTTTATTCTTCCTAAGTCGGGTGATGCCCGGGCCTCTTTCTTTAACAAACTTGCAGGAAATGCATCATTGATGGAGCAGATCAAAACGGGAATTGCTGAGGATGAAATCAGGAAAAGCTGGGCCACGGGTTTGAAGGCTTTCAAAAAAATCAGGGCGAAGTATTTGATCTACCGGTGAGCATGATTTCAGGGGATTTTAAGCCGACTGTCTTCAATCCCTCAACTTATCAATTACCTTTGTATTACTATGGATGTGAAGGATTGTAGGATTGTTTTCCTGGGTACACCAGATTTTGCAGTTGCCGTGCTGGAGAAACTGGTCAATGAGGGTTGTCAGGTTGTGGGTGTTGTCACCGCTCCAGACAAACCGGCAGGAAGGGGCATGCAGCTTTCTCAAAGCGCAGTCAAAAAATTTGCCATTGAAAAAGGGCTAAATGTTCTGCAACCCCTCCGGTTAAAAGATCCATCCTTTATTGAAGAATTGAAGGCATTAAAAGCCGATGTTCAGGTTGTTGTCGCCTTCAGGATGCTCCCCGAAATCGTTTGGAACATGCCGCCATTGGGCACCATCAACCTGCATGCATCATTGTTGCCTAACTACAGGGGTGCTGCGCCCATCAATTGGGCCATCATCAATGGTGAAAAGGAAACAGGACTTACAACGTTCCGGCTTCAGCATGCCATTGATACAGGAGATGTGTTGATGCAAGAAAAGATACAGATAAGGGAAGATGAAACTGCCGGCGAGTTGCATGATGAGATGATGGCATTGGGTGCTGAGCTTGTTTATACAACACTTGATCAATATTGCAAAGGGAAATTGGTCCCCAGTCCACAAGCCGCAATCGCTGCTGCAGGGGAATTGCCATCAGCCCCCAAAATCCATACAGACACCTGCAAGATTGACTGGAACAAAACAGCGCAACAAGTTTATGACCGGGTCCGCGGACTGTCGCCTTATCCCGGATGTTTCAGCTTCCTTGATGGAAAGATGATGAAAGTGTACAAAGTCTCCTTCGAAACCGCCTCAACAGATATCCTTCCAGGGGAATACCGTACAGATGGAAAGTCATTCCTCCGTTTTGCTGCTGCTGATGGATGGGTGTCCATAGCAGAATTGCAGCTTGAAGGAAAGAAGCGGATGGATGTTGCCTCCTTTTTACGCGGTCATCGATTCAGCAACTGAAGTTTTTTTAGGCTGCAGGTAATATCCCAGCCAGATTCCGCACAATGCCCATCCTGCAATGGAGTCCAACAGATCTGCATAGATCCCCGGACTTTCGTACCAAACAAAATTCCCGTAAGGAAAATAGAGGAAAGAGATGAATCCAACGATGACGCATGTTGTCAATATCGCATTAAAATTTTGAAATCTCCCTTTTAAAAGGATCCAACACAGCAGCCAGACCATGATAATATCGGTCAACAAGCCCCTGAGCATGTTCATTCCCATGTTGGTGTTCATCTTTTCTTTATAGTCGATAATTGCCCAGGGGCTTCCAGCTGAATTTTCCATCAACTTTTGTTTTTCTGATGAAGCAGCATTGTCTGGAGTATTGGGAAGGAAATATTTTCCTTCTTTCAGGTGCGTTGAAAGAAAAGCCATAATGGTGTCCTGTGAAGGGGTATATTGGCTGGCTGGACGATGGAGGTCAAGAGCAGCATTCGAAAGGAACTGCCAGAAAAAAATGAGAATCCCCCCAATAATGGAAGCGATGAGAGACTTTTTCATGGTGGTTGTTTTAATAAATTTAAGCAATTTGCAATGAATTGAACCACATGAAGCCAATCGTAGAGCGTTTTATGCGCTATGTCACAATAGATACCCAAAGCGACCCTGAGAGCAATTCCTTTCCTTCCACTGAAAAGCAGAAAGATTTATCATCCTTGCTGGCAGCAGAGCTGCTTCAAATGGGTGTTGCAGATGCACACATGGATGAGTGGGGGTATGTTTATGCAACAATCCCAGCCAACACGGATAAAGCCGTTCCCGTCATTTGTTTCTGCTCTCATGTAGATACAGCACCTGATTGCAGTGGTACCAATGTCAAACCTATTTTGCACCAGCAGTATGCAGGACAGGATATTATTCTGCCAGATGATTCTACCCAGGTCATCACCACCCAAGAGCATCCCTACCTGCTTCAGAAGATAGGCGATGATATCATAACAGCCAGCGGTCTTACACTGCTTGGTGCCGATGACAAGGCCGGTGTTGCCATCATCATGGAATTTGTTCATCGGTTGGTCAAAGATCCATCCATCCAACATGGCAAGATCAAAATATTGTTTACGCCAGACGAAGAAGTGGGCAGGGGTGTAGAACATGTAAACATGCAAAAGCTTGGTGCTGATTTTGGCTATACACTGGATGGCAGTGAATTGGGTTCATTGGAATTTGAAACTTTTTCGGCCGACGGCGTTGAAATCATCATCAACGGCATCATTGCACATCCTGGCAGTGCAAAGGGGAAGATGGTGAACGCCATCAAGATTGCTGCAGATTTTGTTGATGCATTGCCAAAAGATACCATGGCACCAGAGGTTACAGAAGGAAGGCAAGGTTTTTTTCATCCAACCGATATCAAGGGAGGTGCAGAATCCGCCACAATAAAATTCATCATCCGCGATTTTGAAACAGCCAGGCTTGCTGAACATGAGGCTTTGCTGGAAGAGATTCTCAAGCGTGTAATGGCCCAATACCCCGGTGCCACCTATCAATGTAAAGTGAAGGAACAGTACCGCAACATGCGTGAGATCCTTGATCTGCATCCTGATGTTGTTCGGCATGCAGCCGATGCCATCAGGGATTGTGGATTAACACCACTGTCTCACCCTGTGCGTGGGGGTACTGATGGGTCAAGGCTTTCGTTCATGGGGCTACCCTGTCCGAATATGTTTACTGGTGAAATGGCACTCCATTCCAAACAAGAATATGTGAGTGTGCAAGACATGGAAAAAGCAATTGATGTGCTGGTAAAGCTGGTACAGCGATGGGAACATGCTGCGGACCAGTCAATTTTACCAACTTCTTAGTAAATAAAGTTGCATCTTCATAACGCCATCTGGCATTCTGATTTTCAATAATTTTGTTCAAACAGCATTTATGTCAATCAACTTTCTTCAGATCACTACAGGAGCTCCGGTTGATCCTGCCACTACGGCAAAAGCAACCAGTCCCATGCACCTTTGGGATGTGTTGCAATCCGGCGGTGCCATCATGATTCCATTGGCATTTCTCTTTGTTCTTGCTCTATTCTTTTTCTTTGAAAGGTATATTGCCATCCGGAAGGCCGGAAAGATTGATGAGAATTTTATGCGCATCATCCGCGATCATATTGTCAACGGAAATATTGCTGCCGCAAGGGCCATGACAAAGAACACCAACAATCCTGTTGCGCGCATCATCGATAAAGGGATACAGCGCATCGGAAAGCCCATTGATGCCATTGAAAGAAGCATGGAGAGCATTGCAAGGCTTGAAATGTATAACCTGGAGCGAAACCTAAGTGTGTTGGGTGTCATTTCCCGTACGGCTCCCATCTTTGGATTTGTGGGAACCCTGGCGGGTTTGATGCAATTGTTTTTTGATATCAACACTACTGGAGAGTTTGTGTTGAATACGATTGCAGGTGGCTTGTATGTTAAGCTGGTTACATCAATTTCCGGCTTGATCATTGGTTTGATTTCTTTTCTGGGTTTTAGTTTTCTGCATACCCAAATCGATAAAACAGCCAACAGGATGGAAGTGGCGGCTGCAGATTTTCTTGACATCCTCCAGGAGCCAACAAAATAACGCTATCAGAAATGCAAATCAGAAAAACATACCGTGGCGAAGCAGAGGTTTTTACAGAAGCATTGAATGATATTCTCTTCATTCTGCTGATGTTCTTTTTGATTGTGGCAACCCTTGCAAACCCCAATGTAATCAAGCTTTCTCAGCCTAAATCTCAGGGCGATACCAAAGCAAAACAAACTGTAGTAGTGTCCATTGATGCCAACAAGCAGTTCTATGTGGGAACAACGCCCGTGAGTTTGGATTCATTGAAGGCCGCATTGTTGCCCATCATATCAAAAGAAAAAACAGAAGTGCCAACAATAGTAATCAATGCTGACAAGACGGTTGAGATTGACCTTGTGGTGAGTGTAATGCGTGTTGCAAAAGAGATGGGGGCAAAAACTGTGCTCTCTACTGAAAAGCAATAAATCAAAGCGAAGCACCTGGTCGTCTTCCCAAAACAATTCTTTCTTTTTCCTGAAAATCTTTTTTTACTGCAATATTTTCAAATCCATTTTCCTCCAGCAGGGCTGCTA
>CANEWJ010000058.1 GCA_947442625.1 Chitinophagaceae bacterium | reverse complement strand
TTTCAACATGATCATGGATGGTGAGGTTGATGAGTATCCTGAAGCGGCTTTCAACCTGGTTGGAACCATTGAAGATGCCATTGAAAAGGGCAAGAAAATGATGGAGGCCGCCAAAGGTTAATCGAATAAAAAATAAGAAACGCACATGCAGGTAGAGATATTGACACCAGAGAAAAAATTGTTCGCAGGGGATGTTTACGGAGTTCAACTGCCGGGCGTCAGCGGATCATTTGAAGTGCTGGAAAAGCATGCACCCATAGTGAGTGCCCTTGGTTCGGGAGTTGTGAAAATTTTGCTTGATAAAACCGGCAAAAGCAATTCCTACAAAATTGCAGGTGGATTCATGGAGGTCTTGGACAACAAGGTATCTGTCCTTGTTGAAGGTGCTACGGCAATATAAAATACCAGGTATGATTGTATATTAAGAAGGGACCATTGGTCCCTTTTTATCTTTAAAACAGTTCTTCAACAATGCCAAAAACAGCCATTTCTTTGTATTTTTTCTTTGCAGGGCTCATCTTTTCCAGTTGGGCTTCAAGGATTCCTGATGTGAAGGATATGTTTGCGCTCAATGAGGCTGAATTGGGTGCCGTTCTTTTTATGTTGCCCCTGGGAGCATTGTTGGCATTGCCTGTAGCAGGATGGGTGGTGCATCGTTTGGGGAGCAAGCTGGCATCGGTGGGTTCATTACTCCTCTATACCGTACTGCTTTTTTTGATTTCAAAGGCCCATTCTGTGTTGAGCATTTCAATTGTTCTTTTTCTGTTCGGTGTCATTGGAAATTTTGCCAATATCGCCATGAATACACAGGGCCTCTCTGTTCAGCACCAGCTTAAAAAACCCATTTTGTCTGGTCTTCATGCCATGTGGAGCTTGGGCGCTTTCCTTGCTGCAGCCATTACCGGATGGACCATGTCTGTTGGCTATTCGATGGAAATGCATTTTGGCATGATCGCCCTTGCCGCTGCAGGGATAACGCTGTTTTTCTCTTATTCACTGATCCAAGATGTAGCCGGGGAGCATCGCCAGAAGGTCTTTGCACTGCCCAACCGGGGATTGCTGTTGATGGGTATCATCTGTTTTTGTGTAGCCATGTCTGAGGGGGCAATGGCCGATTGGAGTTCGCTTTATTACAGGCAGGTTGTTCACGAACCCAACAAAGTAAGCACAGTTGGCTATACGGCCTTTGCACTTTGCATGGCCTTGGGAAGGTTTTTTGGGGACAGGCTTTTGCAGGCATTGGGTTATGCAAGCGTATTGAAACTAAATGGAATCCTGGTACTCATTGGCATGGGCCTGGCACTTGCCATCAATTCACCTGAGGCCGTCATCATTGGCTTTGCGTTGGTTGGATTCGGCGTGTCTTCTGTGATCCCCATTGTGTACATGCTCTCAGCCAAGAGCAAGTCCATGGCACCTTCTTCTGCCATTGCAGCCGTCAGCAGCATTGGTTTTACAGGATTTTTGTTTGGGCCACCGATCATTGGGTTTATCGCACAGGAAACAGGACTGCGATTGGCCCTTTCGATTGTTGCTTTTCTTGGAATGATGATTTGGTTGCTTTCTATCAGAATGAAAACCAATCAAATCAGTTGAAGGAAGGATCCATTGGGTAATTGACCATTTCAATAAAATCTTCTCCCAACGCTTTTACAGCTGATTTCCACATGCTTTTGGGATCTTCATGGAATACAATGTCCTCTGTAGCCTGGACAGACAACCAGCTTTTTTCTTTCATTTCCTGCTTCAATTGACCGGATTCCCATCCCGCATAGCCAATGAAGAAACGGATGCCGTCGTTTCCAGCCTTGCCACTGTTGATCAGGTATTTGGCAGCCTCAAGGTTCCCCCCCCAATAGATATTTTCGGCGATTTTTTTTCCGCCAGGAATTTGAAAGGGCAGGCGATGCAGAAAATGGAGTTGGTCAAGGCCTACAGGCCCACCTTCAAACAATGGCAGCTGATGGTTGCCAATGCCTTCAAGAAAATTGGCGACTTTTTCGTCAATGACCCTGTTGATGGCAATGCCGAAACTTCCCGTTGCCTCGTGTTCGCATAGCAATACAACAGTGCGCTGAAAGTTGGGGTCTTTCAGGAATGGCTCTGCAATGAGCAGCATACCGCTTTCAATCCTGTTCATAAACCTAAGTTAAATAAACTAGCATTATGTAACTTCATGGAGGGCTCAACTTATTTTTGTTTCAGGATGAAGCGCATTTTTACAGTGATTACCATACTCATCAGCATTTCGCTGATAGGCATTATTGTCATCCAATATTCCTGGCTGAAGAATGTTGTGGCCATCCGCAAGGAGCAGGTGAGGTTCAAGGTGCAGGAAGTGGAGTATGAGGTGGTGGAAAATCTGGTTGATCAAAAAATGCAACTCTTGCCAGCTATTCCCCAGGATGCATTACCCAAAGGTGCCACCAAAGAGCTGTTGAAAATGCTGTCACCTCGAACCTTGGCAGAGCGTTTTTCAGTGGAAGAAATCCAAAAAAGTATTGCAAAGTCTTTTGATGACAATGGATTAAAAGGCGCTAAATTTCAGTTTGCTGTTATTTCCAACAGCAACAATACCGACTTTGATCTGGCAAGTCCTGATTTCAAAAAGTATTTTGAAATCGGCAATATTGATACGATAAACTATGCCATTCACTCCTGGCCCCTTGTTAACCTTTCAGGTGATGAGGCCGTTGCTCTTGTGCCTGATGAAACATTGATCCTCATTACCTATGATATGCAGGATTTTGTATTGAGATCAGTGGGTTGGGTTATTGTGGTTGCACTACTGTTCACGCTGATCATCATCACTGCTTTTTACCTGACCGTCAGAACAATCCTGACACAGAAAAAACTCAGTGAAATGAAAACAGATTTTATCAACAACATGACCCATGAGTTGCGTACACCCCTTGCTACCATTGCCATTGCAGTGGATACGTTGAAAAATGAAAAAGTAATGGGCAACAGGGACCAACTGCTTTCAATAGGCCAAATCATCAGAGCAGAAAATGCCAGGATGAATACACAGGTTGAGCAGATTTTACAGGCGGCGCAGCTCGACATCAATCAGGTGTTGAAGGACAAGAAGCCTCTTCACATGCATGAGGTCTTGAGTAAATTGGAAGACAAATTTGCCCTTCAGGTAGCTGAAAAAAAAGCCCATATCAGCTATGCATTGCTGGCTGAAAAAGATCAGGTATTGGGTCACCCTGTACATTTCGCCAACATGATCAGTAACCTTTTTGACAATGCGCTAAAATACTCAAAGGAAGATGTTGAACCTTTGATCAAGGTATCCACCAAAAACGAGAAAGGCAATATTGTTTTGACTGTGGAGGACAATGGCATCGGCATGAGCAAAGAAACGGTTGCAAGAATATTTGATAAATTTTTCAGGGCACATACCGGCAATGTACACAATGTAAAAGGTTTTGGGCTTGGCTTGAATTATACCCGAAAAATGGTGGAAGCCCATGATGGCAGCATCTATGTGCAGAGCGAGCCAGGAAAGGGAAGTACATTTACGATTAGCATCCCCCTACAATAATCATGGTGTATCCTCAATGAAAAGGAGTGAGCCGTCTCCATAACTCAGAAACCGGTATTCGTTTTCCAATGCGTTGGCATACATTCCTCTCCACTCATCACCCATGATAGCGGCTATGATCAACAAGAGTGTTGATTGTGGTTGGTGAAAATTGGTGATCAACGCATTGGCCACCTTGTATACATATCCTGGCGCAATGCAAATGCCGGTATGTCCTGCTATGCTTTCAACAGCATGTTCGATCATCAACTCTTTTAGTTGTTTAAAGGCCTCTGCCCTCGAGGGAAGAATATCCGCTGATAGAGACAGGTGCTCCCATTGTCCAAGATTGTTGTTGGAGGAAAATCCATGTTTCCTGTTCCTGATGGCTTTGACTGCAATCCAGTAAATGCTTTCAAGGGTTCTGAGGGAAGTTGTGCCTACTGAAACAACTGTTTTGTCGGTATCCCCCAGTTCACTGATCAGGCTGATATTTACCTCAAAAAATTCCTCATGCATGGCATGCTCTTCAATCAAGGCTGCTGTCACCGGCTTGAATGTGCCTGCACCAACATGCAGTGTAACAAATGAATGTTCTATTCCTTTCGCTGTCAGGTTATTGATAAGGGTTTCTGTGAAATGAAGACCTGCAGTAGGTGCTGCCACGGATCCTTCATGTGCTGCATATACAGTTTGGTAGCGGTGTTGGTCATCTTCGGTGGCTTCCCTTTTGATATAGGGCGGCAATGGAATTTTACCTGTTTCCGAAATGATTTTTTCAAAGGGAAGTCCACTGCTCCACTGGAAGTTGATCAGGCAATGATCATCTTTCTTGCTTACCAATTGCGCTTGAAGCTTGTTGTTGTGTATATCGTTGGATGCATGCAGCCGTTCATTATTCTTCCATTTTTTTGCACCCCCGACCAGGCATTTCCAGGTGGATTGTTCAAGATCGTTCAAGCGTGCATAATTGCCGTCTGCCGGTTCAAGGAGAAATATTTCAATCTCTGCTCCTGTAGATTTTTTAAACCTAAGCCTGGCTGCAATCACCCGGGTATTGTTGAATACCAGCAAGCTGTTGGTGGGCAAAAAATCCGGTAAGCGATGGTAGCTGCTGTGCTGGATGCTGTTGTTTTTCCTGACCAATAATTTGGATGCATCCCGGTTGACGAGGGGGGTCATTGCAATGCGGTCGCTGGGCAGGTCATAATTGAACGCTGCCATTTCAACATGGGGTATATGTGCTGTGTTTTTCATTTATTCACATGTAATTCACAAATAATTCACATTCAGGTAGGAAATATCCACATCCATATGGGTAAATTAAGCTGTAACGTAGGCCTGTATTGGGTTTCAGCTGTGCATAAATATAGAATCTCAAATCAGTGTATAAAAGTGGGAAATTGTGTTAATTTGTGTCATTAATTGTTATTTTTCTTCTAAACCACTGTAAATGATTGGATTCATAGGCGAATATGAGGCTACCCTCGATAGCAAAGGTAGGTTTCTTCTGCCGGCAGGCATAAAAAAACAGCTGCCGGAAGGGGAAGTACCTGTCTTTGTGATCAACCGTGGCTTTGAGAAATGCCTCACTGTGTATCCAATGCAAAGCTGGACGCCGATTTATGAAAACATCAGTGCCCTGAACGATTTTGACCCCAAGGTGAGAGCGTTCAGGCGTTATTTTTTGAACGGGGCTACCCAGATTGAGGTGGATGGTGCGGGAAGATTACTGTTGCCGAAGAGCCTGATGGAGCATGCGGGGTTGGAAAAGGATATTGTGCTTGTTTCGGCAATGGACAAGTTGGAAATATGGGATAAAAATAAGTATCAGCAGATCTTTGAAAACTTTTCACCCGAATCCTTCAGCGGTCTTGCTGCGGAAGTGATGGCAAAGAAAGTACAACCATGAAAAACGGAAACTGATGGCATTGGATGGGCAAAACAGGGATGGGGTAGCTGAAACTGAAGGGCAGGCCTATCATGTTCCTGTAATGCTGAAACAAGCCGTCGATGGATTGGATATCAATCCTTCCGGTACCTACGTGGACTGTACTTTTGGCGGTGGTGGGCACTCCAGGGAAATTCTTTCCAGGCTCAACGAAAAGGGAAGGCTATTTGCATTTGATCAAGATGAAGATGCGCGGGCCAACCTTACTGCTGATACGCGCCTGGTCTTCATTCCCCATAATTTTCGCCACCTCACCCGCTTTCTTCGTCTCTATGGAGTTGCTGAGGTAGATGGTATTTTGGCTGATTTGGGCGTTAGCAGTCATCAGTTTGATAAACCATCCAGGGGCTTCTCCATTCGGTTTGATGCACCCTTGGATATGCGCATGGATCAATCGGCTGCCCTGACAGCAGCTGATTTCATTCAACAGTCATCTGCAGCATCGCTACAGCTGGTATTTCAGGAATATGGCGAGGTAACCAACGCAAAAACACTTGCATTGCTCTTGAATGAACATTGTCACAAAAGCCAGATCCGCACCATCAATGAATTGAAAGCAGTCATTGCTCCAGTTGTCAAGGGGAATCCCAACAAGTATTTTGCCCAGGTTTTTCAGTCGCTCAGGATTGCAGTGAATGATGAGTTGGCTGCCTTAAAAGACCTGCTCGTTCAAGCTGCATCACTCATCAAGCCTGGAGGCAGGATGTCTGTCATCACTTTTCATAGCCTTGAAGACAGGATGGTGAAACAGTTTTTCAAATCGGGGGATGAGGATGTACAGTTGGCTGATCCTGTTTATGGCACAAGAAAAACAACACCTTTTGAGTCGTTCAACAGAAAGCCCATTGAGCCTTCTGCTGAAGAGGTTGGTAAAAATCCAAGATCGAGAAGTGCAAGATTGAGGATAGGTGTAAAGAAGTAAACGACAGAAAACAGAAGAAAAAGTATAGCATATGGCGCTTGAAAAGAATGATGTCAAATGGTTTTTTATCAACCAGGTTTGGTTGGTGAAAAATGTTCCATTCTTCCTTTTCCTGTCTTCCCTCGCTGTTGCATATATCTACAACAGCCATCATGCGGAAAAAGCCATCAAGGATATCAACAGAACAACAAAAGAATTGAAGGATTTGCAATATGAGTTCAAGATGGAGAGAAAAGATTGGATGTTCATGACAAAGCAATCTGAGGTGGTAAAATCGGTAGCAGTATCAGGCGTAAAAGAAATTCTTGAGCCTCCGGTTGCATTGACTGACTCAACAATAAAAAAAGGGAGTAAACAAAAATAATCATTGGAAACAAAAAAGGACATATTATGGCGCAGTTACCTGATCTACTTGCTGATGCTCGTGTTGGGCATCTGCATTTTTGGAAAGGCGCTGTTCATTCAAAGGGTCGAAGGGGGATACTGGAAATCGTTGAGTGATAGCCTGCACCTTGAATACCGTGAAATGGATGCGGAGCGTGGAACAATATACAGTGAAGATGGAAGGATGCTGAGCAGCTCTATTCCTTTGTTTGATATTTACCTGGATTTTGGTTCTCAGGGTGTTCAGGAAAAAAATGGCATGAGGTTTAAAAAGGCCATTGACAGTTTGTCCATTCATCTCTCATCCATCCTCGGAGGAGGTACGCCTGGCGCCTACAAGCATGAATTGATGGGTGTTTTCAACAGAGAAGATCGTTACCATTTGTTGAGAAAAAATGTTGATTTCAGGCAATATCAGTTGTTGCGAAATATCAGTTTTATCAAGTCCAACAGGAACAAGAACGGATTCATATTTATTGAGAAAGAAAAAAGGATGGCTCCTTTTGGACTGCTTGCCAACAGAACGATTGGACTTTCCAGGGAATACGTCGATTCCATGGGCAATGTTGTTAGCAAAAATGTCGGTTTGGAAAAAACATACGACAGCCTGCTCAAAGGGGTCACTGGAAAGCGGCTGGTGCGAAGGATTGCAGGCGGTGCTTTTGTTCCTGTTGAGGGTTCAGAGATTGAGCCTGAAAACGGAAAGGATATCATCACCACCATCGACATCAACATTCAGGATGTGGCCGAGCAGGCTTTGTTAAAAATGCTGGAGGCCAATGAATGTCTCAATGGGACCTGTATCGTAATGGAAGTGAAGACCGGTAAGGTTAAGGCCATTGCCAACCTGGGAAGGCAGAAAGACGGGTCTTACATGGAAGACTACAATTATGCCATCACCCGCTCAGAACCGGGATCCACATTCAAATTGGTGACCATGCTGGCCGCACTCGAAGACCAGTACATCAATATAAACAGTCCTGTTAATCTTGAAGGGGGAATTTGGGCTTTTGGGGGTAGCGTTGTAAAGGATAGTGAAAAGCATGACAATACGAATGTTACCTACAAACAGGCATTTGAGTTGAGTTCAAATGTTGGGATGGCCAAACTTGCTGTAACACACTACAGCAATAATCCAAAAAAATTCATTGGTCATCTCGAGCGATTGAACCTCAACAGGTCATCAGGAATCAATCTTCTGGGCGAATCGAATTCCCTCATTCCCAACCCAAGCGGAAGAAACTGGAGTAATATTGCACTGCCCTGGATGAGTTTTGGTTACAATATTTCCATCAGTCCTTTGCAGACCCTGATGGTGTACAGTGCAGTGGCCAACAATGGAAAGTTATTGAAACCTTACCTGGTCAATGCCATCATGAAAGACGGCAAGGTAGTGCAGGAATTCAAGACCACAGTACTCCGCGATTCAATCTGCAGCAAGTCAACATTGTTGCAGCTTCAATCATGTCTGGAAGGAGTGGTACTGTCAGGGACGGGAAAGAGTATGCTTAATCGTTTTTACACCCTCGCTGGAAAAACAGGAACAGCGGAAGTTGCCAACGGAAACAAGGGTTATTCCGATCATATTTATCAATCCTCTTTTGCAGGTTACTTCCCTGCGAAAAATCCTAAATATGCTTGTATAGTCGTGATCAAGAACAAGCCGTATGCAGCAAAGTACTATGGTTCAGAAGTGGCAGGACCTGTTTTCAGTGAGATCGCAAACAAGTTGTTTACGGTTGATCCAGATCTCTATGCAAGTTACCAGCATCAAACATATGCAGACAGCAGCAAGTCTGAGTGGAATGGATCTGCAAATGATTTCAAGGCCATCGCCAAAGGAATTGGAAAACCGATACTCGATGCTGTTAAAAAAGGAGAATGGAGCAAGGTGATGAACAATGAAAAAAATTGGGCAGCCAGCAACTGGTCAACCAAGCATGGTAGTATGCCTGATCTCAAAGGATTTGGCTTGAAAGATGCGCTGGAGCTGCTTGAGCGGCGGCAGTTGCAGGTGATTGCTACTGGAAAAGGGAAAGTTACATCGCAGTCTATTCCTTCGGGAATGGCTGTTCAGAAGGGACAAACTGTTTATTTGAATCTTGGCAGTACAATTGAATGATGAGCATGAAGTTATTGCAAGACATATTGTATAAGGTGAGGATCAGGTCATTGACCGGAAGGACTGACCTGCACATCACTGATGTGCAGATTGATTCACGGCTTGTTGGTCCGGGCAGTTGCTTTATTGCCATCAAAGGTGCTTCGCAAGATGGACATGCGTATATTGATACTGCTATTCAAAAAGGGGCCACAGCCATCGTATGTGAAGTGCTACCAGATATTTTACAGCCTGGCGTGAATTATGTTCAGACTGATGATGCTGCAAACGCCGCAGGGATCATGGGCCATGCCTTTCATGGTGAGCCAAGTCATCACTTGACATTGGTTGGAGTAACAGGAACAAATGGCAAGACAACGGTAGCGACGCTCTTGTACAAATTGTTCACGGCATTGGAGGTCAACTGCGGCCTGATTTCAACCGTGCACAACATGATTGGCGGAACGGTATCACCATCTACCCATACCACACCCGATGTGATTTCGCTGAACATATTGCTGAAACGCATGGTAGATGCAGGCTGCAAGTATGCTTTCATGGAAGTGAGCAGTCATGCTGTTCATCAGCAACGCATTGCAGGACTTGATTTTGCGGGAGGTATTTTTACCAATATAACCCATGATCACCTGGATTATCACAAAACATTTGATGAGTATATCAGGGTGAAAAAGAAATTTTTTGATGGCCTTTCATCCACTGCTTTTGCAATATCCAACATAGACGATAGGAATGGGGCTGTAATGTTGCAGAATACCCATGCAGACAAATTTTATTATAGTCTTCGTTCTGTTGCAGATTTCAAGGGAAGAATTATTGACAATAGCATCACCGGATTACAAATGTTGGTGAATGAACAGGATGTACATTTCCGTTTGATTGGAGAGTTCAATGCATACAATTTGCTGGCAGTTTATGCAGCAGGCATTTGTTTGGGAGAGGATCGACTGGATGTACTGCAGACCATGAGCAATCTTACTGGAGCAGAGGGCAGGTTTGATTATACTGTTTCTCCAGAACAAAGGATCATTGGCATTGTAGATTATGCCCATACACCAGATGCGCTGCTTAACGTATTGGCAACCATCAAGAAATTCCTGAAGGGTGGTGAGCAAATCATCACCGTTGTCGGTTGCGGTGGAGACCGGGACAGGTCAAAACGAAAACTGATGGGAAATGCGGCTGCTGAATTCAGTACCAGGGCAATATTTACATCTGATAATCCCAGGAGTGAAGATCCTGCAGCAATTCTGAAAGATATGGCAGAAGGGATGGACGCAATGTTGCAAAGAAAAGTATTGGTGATAGAAGACAGGAAGGAGGCCATCCGCACAGCAGTGATGATGGCCAGGGAGGATGATATTATCCTGGTGGCAGGAAAGGGACACGAGAAATACCAGGAAATCAAGGGACAAAGATTTCCATTTGATGACAAGGAAGTTTTGATGAGAACATTTACTGAACTAGACAAATAAGAAGAAATGCTTTATCAACTTTATCAATGGTTAATACATGAGCAGCTCCGTTTTCCGGGGATGGGCATTTTCCAGTTCATTACATTCCGGGCAATGTTGGCAGTATTGCTTTCCCTCTTCATTACAATGGTTTATGGCAAGCATATCATTCTGTTTCTTCAAAAAATGCAGGTAGGTGAATCTGTCAGGGAGCTAGGTTTGCAAGGTGAGGAGCAAAAAAAAGGTACTCCCACGATGGGTGGTTTTATCATTTTATTGGGCATCCTGATACCTACGTTGTTGTTCGCAAACCTAGACAAAGTGTACATTAAACTTTTGTTGTTGAGCACCATTTGGTTGGGTCTGGTTGGATTCGTGGACGATTACCTGAAACTTCGTGCAAAACGCATGGCCCAGACCCAGGGGGTCAATTACAGGAAGGGCGATAAGGATGGATTGGCAGGATGGTTCAAGGTATTGGGCCAGGTTGGTTTGGGCATCATCATCAGTGCTACGCTATTGTTCAATGACAATGTGAAGGTGATGAGGGAATATAAGGGTAAGGTCAAGCCCGCCAATGCCATTGAAGTGAAATACCAGGGAGGTGTGCGGTATTTTGTAAAAGCAAATGAGCCTGTGACGACCATCCCTTTCATCAAGGACCATGAATTCAATTATGCAAAACTTTTGCCGGCCTCTTTGAGATCATATGGCTGGGTCGTGTATATGCTTGTGATCATTTTTATTGTGACAGCTGTATCCAACGGAGCAAACATCACGGATGGTTTGGATGGATTGGCAACAGGGGTTTCTGCACTCATTGGCGCATGCTTGGCACTCTTTGCCTATGCCAGCGGCAACCTGATCTTTGCCGATTACCTTAACATCATGTACATCCCCAATCTGGGTGAGGTATCCGTGTTTATCGCTGCCATGATTGGTGCTTGCATTGGCTTTCTCTGGTACAATACTTATCCGGCACAGGTTTTCATGGGAGATACCGGAAGCCTTGCTCTTGGTGGAATCATTGCTGCCCTGGCCATCATTGTACGAAAAGAACTGCTGATACCATTTTTCTGTGCTGTGTTTTTGGTTGAGAACCTCAGTGTGGTCATTCAGGTTGGCTATTTCAAGTATACAAAGAAAAAATATGGTGAGGGGAGGAGGGTTTTTTTAATGAGCCCACTGCATCACCACTATCAAAAAAAAGGATACCATGAAAGTAAGATTGCTGTGAGGTTTTGGATAGTAACCTTGTTGTTTGTGGTTTTCGCAATCATGTCATTGAAAATGAGATAATCCATTTATAGAAAAACAGTGAAGAAAAAAATTGTCATATTGGGAGGCGGCGAAAGTGGAGTAGGGGCAGCCCTATTGTGCCAACAGCAGGGCTATGATGTTTTTCTTTCTGATGGTGGAAAAATCAAGGCTCAATACCAGCATGAGCTTGAGGCCAACAGGATTGATTTTGAATTTGATGGACACAGCATTGACAAAATTCTTTCGGCTGACGAAGTGATGAAAAGCCCTGGCATATCCAGCAGCAATCCAATTGTGGTTCAGATCAATGCGAAAGGGATTCCTGTTATCAGTGAAATGGAACTGGCATACAGGCATAAAGCGGAAAGCAGGATCATAGGAATTACTGGAAGCAATGGAAAGACAACAACTACATCCCTGATTTATCAGATGTGCACGTTGGGTGGCATGGATTGTGCCCTTGTGGGGAATATTGGAAATTCAATAGCAAGGCAAATGGCCGTTGATCCAAAAGCCATGTATGTGGTTGAAATCAGCAGCTTTCAGCTGGATGATATCATTTCTTTTAGGCCTGATGTGGCAGTGCTTACCAATATCACAGAAGATCATCTTGACAGGTATGATCATGATTTTGAAAAATACATCGCTGCAAAATTCAACATTGTTAAGAACCAAACTGAACAGGATTTTTTCATTTACAATGCTGATGATGCTGTTACAGTGAAGTACCTCACCCAATTCCCATTCAATTCAAAACCATTACCGATTAGTATGCAAAAAGAATTGCCAAAAGGCGCCTTCATCAAAGAAGGCCAGATGAACGTGAAGCATGGCGATGGATTTGCCATGAGCATTTTTGATTTTGCACTTAAAGGGAAGCACAACCAGTACAATACCATGGCTGCTGCTGTTGCGTCCGCTGTTGTAGGCATACGAAAGGACCGCATCAGGGATGCCGTAACATCCTTTGAGAGCCTGGAACATCGGATGGAAAAGGTATCAACCGTAAAGGGGATTGATTTTATCAATGATTCAAAAGCAACCAATGTCAACAGTACATGGTTTGCGTTGGAAAGCATGGACAAGCCCGTTACCCTGATTCTGGGTGGAGTGGACAAAGGCAATGATTATGATTTGATCAAAGAGATGGTTGCTGAAAAAGTCAAAGCCATTGTTTGTCTGGGCATCGACAATGAAAAAATTCATGCTGCATTTGAAGGGATTGTGTCAACCATCATTGGTGCAACCAGTGCAAAAGAAGCGGTGAAGGCTGCTTATCGTGTTTCCCATAAAGGGGATGTGGTTTTGCTCAGTCCGGCATGTGCAAGTTTTGACCTGTTTAAAAATTATGAAGACAGAGGAGACCAGTTTAAAAAAGCAGTAAGGGAGTTATAATTAAAAAAAATGCAAGGAGAAGGATTAGATATCAAGCAATATTCACTGGGAAACATTTCCAGCAGAACCCGGGGTGACAAAGTCATCTGGGCCATTGTGGTTTTGCTGACCATGGTGAGCCTTCTTGCCGTATACAGCAGTACAGGCACTCTTGCATACAAATTATCAAGAAGCACAGAGTCTTATCTTTTCAAACAGATCATTTTCATTGCTGTAGGCGTAGCCATCATCTATTTTGCACATTTGGTTAATTATACGGTCTACTCGAAGGTTGCTCAGATACTCTACATTGTAGCTGTTCCTTTGTTGGTATACACATTGCTGTTTGGAACCAACCTCAATGATGCCAACAGGTGGATCAAGCTTCCGATCATCAACCTTACGTTCCAAACTTCAGACCTGGCAAAGCTTGGCCTGTTCATGTACCTCAGCAGGCAATTGAGCAAGCGACAGGACAAGATCAAGGATTTTAAAAGTGGATTCCTTCCCGTCATCCTGCCTGTTTTGCTGATCTGTGCCTTGATTGCACCGGCCAATTTATCTACCGCATTGCTCACGGGAGCAACAAGTCTTTTTCTGTTGTTCATTGGAAGGGCAAGTCTCAAGCATATAGGATTGGTCATTCTTTTGGCTGCGATTCCAGTTGTCATGTTGATTGGGTTTGCCAAAATGTATTATAACGAAGAGACCGGAAAGACTGATCCCATGCCCGCTGTGCTCACAAAAGGACGTGTTGAAACATGGATCAAACGGGTGCAAAGCTTCATGTATGCCGATAAAACGGAAGCGTCGTATCAGGTGCAACAAGCCAAAATTGCGATTGCAAAAGGGAGTTGGATGGGCCTGGGTCCTGGCAACAGCGAAGCCCGAAACTTTTTGCCACATCCCTATTCTGATTTCATTTATGCCATCATCATCGAAGAATATGGTTTGCTTGGTGCAGCGGTGATGCTCTTGATCTATTTGCTTTTCTTGTAC
>CANEWJ010000057.1 GCA_947442625.1 Chitinophagaceae bacterium | reverse complement strand
TCCTCCTGCACCCAATGATGATAGGATGCCTCATTGCACCATTTGGGAAGGTATTGCATGGCAGATCGATGTGATGATGAACCCCTGAACCCTTTCATTGAAGCTTCATCCTCCCATACAGTGATAGTCCAAAAGGTCAATTTCTTGTCGATCAACTCCTTTCCTTTTATCAGGCCTTTTGAAACTTTTAATTCTTTTACAGAGGCTTCATTTGCCCTCATGAAGGGGATCAGAAAAAATATTGATTTCACACGAAGTCTGGTTACAGATATAAAAGCCATGTAATTATTTTATGCCGGTAAAATAAGCAGATTAACACACAACATACAAATAATTATTTCAGACAACTTTAGGTTTTATGGGTATCCAAACCTCCTCCTCTGATGAAGGATCATTGTTCTTGTATTTGTCGCCCAAAACCTCAAAATGAGGTCTGTTGTCCAAAACATAATCTGAAGCGGGTAACCAGACCGTATAGATTTGTTGAAAAAACGAGGAGCTTCCAGCGCTTGATCCTTTGTAGTCATATACTGCATAGAGGCCTGCTGGTAAAACAAAGGTTTCCATTTCATCCGGCACATCATCAAAGTCGGACACTTCTGCAGCCGCCCATCTTTCAAATTCATTGGTCATTTTGAAATCAGTAAAATGATTTGGTTTGTACACGACCAATGAAATCAGTTCCGTGGATAGGCAGTTCTTTATTTCTTTTCTTTTGGGCATGAAGCCGCTCCACAACTCAGCTATTCTGTAATTAGCATAGCTCAGCTTCATCCGCTTTCCTGCCAGTTTCTTTTCATCTATTGTTTCGATCCTTGGCGTCATGTTGATTCCTCTTTTGTGTCGGCACAATAAAATCGAAAATGTTCCAGTAAGTATTTTTTATTCTGCAGACTTGAACGGCTCCTGTTCGATGAAGGGTTGCCTGTACATGCGCTTGCCTGTAGCCTTGTAGACGGCATTGGCCACTGCCCCGCCTGCTGGTGGCAATGCTGGTTCACCCAAACCGGTTGGATCTTTTCCATTGTCTACAAAATGGGCTTCCACTTCCGGAATTCCCTTCATGCGGATATGCCTGTATACATTGAAATTCTTCTGTTCAGGTTCGCCTGCATTGAAGGAAAGCTTTCCATACATCGCAGTTCCCATGCCATCGAGAATTCCACCCATAACCTGTTGCTGCGCTCCGGATGAATTCACCACCACGCCACAATCTGCAACTGAGGTGATTTTTTTGATTACAGGTTTACCGTCTTGCATCACTACATCACAAACCTGTCCTACATAAGAAGCATGAGAAAAATAGATGCTTATTCCCTGTGAAGTACCTGGCTTTTTGCCCCACTGTGATTTTTCTGCGACGGATTTAATGACAGTCTCCATGCGGTCGATATCATACCGAACCGGTCCGGCAGGATTGGTCCGTGCTTTCTGCAACAGATCGAGTCGCATTTGCACAGGGTCTTTTCCCATGGCCTCTGCTACTTCATCGAGAAATGCCTGCTCTGCATAGGCCAGAAAGTTGGTGATGGGTGCTCTCCAGGCGCCGGTGGTGATGGGTGAATTATGGTCCAATGATTCGATCAATAAATTGTCAACCGAGCCGGAGGGGAAATTGTTCTCTCTTGTGGGATTACCGGCATTGATGCCTACACCCCTGAGTTTGTATCCGATCAGGTTGTTGTTTGCATCCAGCGCAGCTTCAAATCGATAGCGTACAGCCGGCCTGTAACTGCCTCCACCCATGTCATCTTCCCTGCTCCATATAAGCTTAACAGGCTTTTTGATGATAGAAGAAATTTCTGCAGCCTCAACCACATAATCAAATTTCAATCGACGGCCGAAGCCTCCTCCCAAACGGGTGATGTCTACCGTTATTTTATTCTCTGGAATTTTCAGCAGGTCTGCAACAGCTTTACGGCCTGAGCCAGGTGTTTGCGTTGGTCCAATCAGTTCTACTTTATCCGGACGGACGTCTGCAAAGAAATTCATGGGTTCAATGGGATTGTGCGGCACAAAGGGACATTCATATTCCCGTTTGATGACTTTTGCTGCACCCTTGAAGGCAGCATTCACATCACCTTCCTTGCGCTGTATGCGTGCATTGGGGCTATCCATCAACTTGCTGAAAATATCAGCATGGTCTGAACTGCTTTCCAAAGCCTTATCTGCCTCATAGTTGATTTGCAGGGCTTTCCTTCCTTTCATGGCTGCCCAGGTAGCGTTGGCAACCACAGCAACATTGTTACCGAACCTTACCACATCGCTAACGCCCTTTACTGCCCTTGCAGCCTTGTCGTCTACTGATTTTATTTTTGACCCAAACGCTGGAGGGCGTTGTACGACTGCGTAAACCATTCCATCGCGGTAAAAATCAAGCCCGAACAGGGGTTTTCCAACAACAATATTTTTGTTTTCTACATTTCTGATGGGCTTACCTATCAGCTTGAAATCTTTGTGATGTTTGAGTGGAACATCTGTTGGAATATTCAATTTGGCTGCGATGGCAACCAGTTCTCCATAACCAGCCTTTTTCCCGCTTTCCTTATGGATGACATATCCGTTTTCAGCCGTACATGCTGAGGCCGGCACATTCCAGGTGGAGGCAGCAGCTGCAATCAGCATCTGCCTTGCCGTGGCCCCGGCTGTGCGCAATCTTTTCCATGAATGAGGAACAGCACCACTGCCACCAGTTAACTGCCTGTCGAATTTGCTTGTATCCAAAGGAGCCTGAACAACAGTAACCCTGCTCCAGTCTGCATCCAATTCATCAGCAACAATCATGGCAAAGGATGTTTTGATGTTTTGCCCGAGTTCAGGATTGGGAGAAGCAATGGTTATGCTACCATCTGTACCAATGGACAAATAGCTGTTGAAATCATGGCGCACCCCTTCGATAACATGGCCCTTCCCTGTTTGTGCAGCAAGGTCTTCAAAAAGGGTAAAGCCTAACAGCAGTCCTCCTGCAGAGAGCGAAACCTTGCGGAGGAAATCCCTTCTTTCCTGATGTAATGTATGTTCCATAATTATTTTGTTTTTTGGCTGGCTGCCAGGACGGCTTCACGAATGCGGTGATAGGCAGCACAACGGCAAAGATTGCCATTCATGGCCGTTTCTACTTGCTCCAGGGTAGGTGTAGGATTTTTTTTGAGGAATGCTGCAGCAGTCATGATCTGCCCTGACTGACAGTATCCGCATTGTGGTACATCCACTTCGTCCCAGGCCAACTGCAAGGGATGATCGCCTTTGGCTGAAAGGCCTTCGATGGTGGTGATTTTTGCAGTGCCAATGGAGGAAACAGTCATCAGACAGGCCCTCGTGGCGTTGCCATTCATGTGAATGGTGCAGGCCCCACAGGAACCAACTCCGCAACCAAATTTTGTACCCAATAGCCTGAGGTTATCGCGCAAGACCCAAAGCAGTGGGGTGTCTGAATCTGCATCCACTTTTTGGATTTTACCATTGATGTTGAGTGAATAAACTGGCATGTAATTCTTTTATGACTTAAATTTAATGAAAATCAATGGGTATGCAAAATGTGGTTCATGTTCCTGTCCGGCCATTTTATTTTTCTTCAACAATGCCATGAAAGAACGCAAGGAAATTGTGAAAGCCTATGATGCTGCTATTCAGTCGGGGAAAAATGTTGCATTGGCGTCAGTGGTGCACCTGGAAGGTTCCTCTTACCGGAGGCCCGGTGCCCGCATGTTGGTCAATGATGAGGGGGAGCTTACCGGGGCCATCAGTGGTGGTTGTTTGGAAGGGGATGCGCTAAGAAAGGCAATGTATGCTCTCTCACAGCAAAGGTCCATGTTGGTGACCTATGATACCAGTGATGAAGACGACATGACCATCGGCATTCAATTGGGCTGTGCCGGAATGATTCAGGTTTTGTTTGAACCCATTGACCCAACCAAGCAAGACAATCCTATTCAACTGATGAGAAAGGCATTGGCCATTCGACAGCAAGCAGTGATGGTTACTTTGTTCAATCTTTCCAATAAACATGCAGATCAACCTGGAACCTGTCTTCTGATGGAATCCAACGGTACAATTTCAGGTGCCATCCCCATTCAGGGGATGGAAAAAATGGTGATGGAAGATGTTCAGCTGGTGATGTGGAACAAAAAATCGCTGTTCAGGGAATACCAGGCAGATGGAATCTCAATGACTGCATTTATTGAATTCTTGCAACCCGCCATTTCATTGGTGGTGGTTGGTGCCGGAAATGATGCTGTTCCCATGGTGCAGATCGCTGATACGCTTGGCTGGGATGTTCGGGTGGTTGATGGAAGAAATACCCATGCCCGTCCTGAACGTTTTGTTGCAGCTTGTCAGGTATTGGTTGCCAAACCTGAAGCCGTATTGGATCAGCTGCATTGCGATTCCAGAACTGTTTTTGTCATGATGACGCACAACTACAATTACGACCTTTCTATGTTGAAGGCTTTGTTGTCAACCCAGGTTCCATACATTGGCATGCTTGGGCCTCAAAAGAAACTCGATCGCATGTTGGATGAATTGAGGCAGGATGGAATACAGTTGGATGATGCCATGCTTGCAAAAGTACATGGACCAAGCGGGTTGGAAATTGGCGCAGAAACACCGGAAGAAATTGCCTTGAGCATCATCGCTGAAATACAGGCCGTGATGGCGGGTAAAGCTGGTGGGATGTTAAAGGACAAGCCTGGTGTTATTCATGAAAGAGAAGATACAAGGATTGAAAAAAAACCTTTTTTTACTTCTCCATGAAATACACCATAGAACAGTGTGGAATCATTATCCTGGCGGCTGGAGAAAGCAAAAGGTTGGGCAACCCCAAACAATTGCTTTCATTTGAAGGAAATACATTGCTTGCCCGCGCGGCAGCAACAGCAAGTGCCTCAGGCTTGTATCCTGTTATGGCTGTGTTGGGAGCCAACGCTGAAAAGATTAGGCCAACACTGAACATACCCGGTATACAGGTTGTTAACAACAACGACTGGCAGGAAGGAATGGCATCATCCATAAGAAAGGGATTGGCCAACATGATGGAGCTTTTCCCGCAGGTGGATGGGGTTATCTTGTTGGTGTGTGATCAGCCTTATTTACATCATGGTTTAATACAGATATTGATTGAGGCACAGCGTGATGCAGATTTACCAGCAGCTGCCGCTTCTTATGGAGGCAAGTTGGGAACACCGGCGCTTTTTCACAAGCATCTTTTCACCGCTCTTATGTCGCTTTCCGGAGATACGGGGGCCAGAAAAATGTTGGAGCAAAACAGGGAAAATGTAGTGGAAGTTGAATTCGAAAGGGGTTTTGTGGACATTGATACACAAGAGGATTATGAACGATTGTTGAACAACGATAAAAATGCAGAATGATCATTGATGGATTCAACAGGGTACACGACTATTTGAGGATTTCCTTGACAGACAATTGCAACCTGCGTTGTTTCTATTGCATGCCTGAAGAGGAATATGCATTTACTCCTGCCAGCAAGCTCATGCAAGCAGAAGAAATTGAAGCCATCGCAAAAGTATTTATAGCCAATGGGGTACAAAAAATCAGGCTCACCGGTGGAGAGCCATTGGTAAGAAAAGATGCTGCAGACATCATCCTCAGGTTATCCAAATTGGGTGCAAGGCTTACCCTGACCACCAATGCAACAAGACTGCACGAGTATGTAGATGTGATAAAAGAGGCGGGTATCAATTCCCTCAACATAAGCCTGGATACGCTGAACAAGGAAAGGTTTATCATGATGACCAAAAGGGATCAATACGACAGGGTGCGCAGCAATATTGATCGAATGATTCAAGAAGGCATTCATGTGAAAGTGAATGTGGTTGCCATGAAAGGACTGAACGATGGCGAAATCATTGATTTTATCCGATGGACAAAGGATGTCCCTTTGCATATAAGGTTTATTGAATTCATGCCTTTCAGCGGAAACCGATGGAACAGCGACCGTGTAATGACATGGCAGCAGATATTGGATGTGGCCAGTTCAGCGTTTGATATCCTTCCACTGGAGCGTGAAGCACACGAAACTGCCAAGAAATACATTGTTCCTGGCCATCAGGGCACTTTTGCTGTGATCAGCACGATGAGTGCACCTTTTTGCGGCGATTGCAACCGCATGCGCCTTACGGCAGATGGCAAAATGAAGAACTGTCTTTTTTCGCAAACCGAAACTGATTTGCTGACACCTTTCCGCAAAGGAGAGGATATCATGCCACTCATTCGTCAAAACATCCTGGACAAGAAAAAATATCTTGGCGGACAGTTTACCACCGATATGGAGAAAATTGAAACGTCAAAACTGGAAAACAGGAGCATGATTACCATAGGAGGTTAGCATGTATTTTTGGATTGAATTGATAAGAAGATGGAGACAATGATTCATGTTAAAAGAGCCAATGCGTTGATTGCGGAAAGCATCAAGCCACTTGGGCCTGTAGCTGTGCCTCTCTCCGATGCAACAGGGCTTGTTTTGGCTGAAGATGTTTTCTCTCAGTATGATATCCCAGCCTATCCACAATCCAGCATGGATGGATATGCCTTTGCCTTTGAAGAAGGAAGATTGACCTATGTTTTGGACGGTGAAATGGCTGCAGGGAGCAATCATCAATTTCAATTGAAGCCAGGTTTTGCAGTAAAAATATTTACTGGTGCAGCTGTTCCTCCAGGGGCAGACACTGTATTGGTGCAAGAGAAATCAGCCATTCAAGAAGGCCAATTGCAGGTTCATGACCTGAAATTAAAAAAGGGTGATCATGTGCGTGAGATCGGGTCTGAAATACAACATGGCGCAAAGGCATTGCCCGAAGGACATTTGTTGAACGCCGCTTCCATCGGGTTTTTGGCGGGTATGGGCATTTCATCCGTAAAGGCCTATCCCAAACCAAAAGTTACCATTCTCGTTACGGGGAATGAACTTCAAATGCCCGGCAAACCGTTGGAATATGGTCAAGTATATGAATCCAATTCATTGGCGTTGAAAGCCTGCCTTTCTCAACTTCATATCAAAGCAGTAGAAGTTCTCCAGTCTGGCGACAACCGATTGCAATTGCATGCTATGCTTGAGCAGGCATTGGAAACTTCAGATTTGATTTTGATGACAGGTGGCGTAAGTGTTGGCGACTATGATTTTACAATGGATGCATTCGAATCATGCGGTGTGAAGCAAGTATTCCATAAAATCAAGCAAAAGCCAGGGAAGCCCCTGCTTTTCGGAACAAAAGATGAGAAAGCGGTATTTGGATTGCCAGGAAATCCGGCATCTGTGCTTACTTGTTTTTATGAATATGTCATCCCGGCAATTGTAAGGCTGATGCATGCTACAAAATCCATTGTATCCAAACAGGTTCCTTTGGAGCATGATCATCAAAAGCCTGCAGGATTGACTCATTTTTTAAAGGGATTGTACAATGGTCAAACCGTTTCATTGCAGACAGGACAGGAATCATACAAGCTTTCATCATTTGCATCAGCCAACTGCTTGGCTGTTTTTCCGGAAGGAGAAACAGTATTCAACAAAGGACAATTGATAGACATTCATTTACTCCCACAATAATTATTACACGTGTCGCTTACCCTATTTTTTCTATTGCTTTTGTTTGTTGTGGCATTTTTATATGCCGCTGTCGGGCATGGGGGTGCCAGTGGCTACTTGGCCTTGATGGCAATTTTTGGCATGGCACCTGAGTTCATGAAACCTACAGCATTGTTACTCAATCTTTTTGTTTCATTGTCTGCATTTTTCCTGTTTTACAAAGAAGGCCATTTCAAATGGAAAATCTTTCTACCCTTTGCATTGGCCTCTATTCCTTTTTCCTTTTTGGGAGGAATGATTGCGCTTGATGCATCAGTCTATAAAAAAATACTGGGTGTTCTTTTGTTGATTCCTGTTGCGAGGTTGTTGGTTTTCCCAAACAAAGATTACTACGACTTGAGACAATCAATATTCCCTCTTTCCCTGTTGATTGGAGCCTGTATTGGTTTTTTATCAGGATTGATTGGGATTGGAGGTGGAATTATTCTTTCACCGGTATTGCTTTTGCTTGCCTGGACAGACCAGAAGCAAACCGCAGCCATCAGCGCATTGTTCATTTTTGTAAATTCAATGGCTGGACTTGCAGGCCAACTGACAAAAGGAATGGAATTCCAGCCTGGCATGGTTGCCTTTGTGGGAGTGGCTTTTGCGGGAGGGTCATTGGGTGCATGGTTTGGCGCAAGAAGGTTCAACCAACATATTTTGAAATATTTGTTGGCTGTAGTCTTGTTGATGGCTTCCATCAAACTGTTGCTGACATAAAAAATACGCATGATTGAAGTAATGTTTTTTGGACAGTTGACAGATGGTACAGGTGTTTCTTCCGTCATGATAGAGGAAGTTGCGAATACAGATATGCTGATCAATCTGATGAAGCAGCATTATCCTTTTCTGGAATCATCAACGTACATGGTGGCCCTCAACAATACCATGGTTACAGAAAACACGATTATCAGACCCGGCAGTAAGGTAGCCTTTATGCCACCATTTTCTGGAGGCTAACGATGAATCAAGCAATTCAATACGATAGATACCAAAGGCAACTCATCCTGAAAGGATTTGGAATGGCAGGGCAACAAAAGCTACAACAGGCAAGGGTTCTGGTGATTGGCGCTGGAGGACTGGGCTGTCCGATCATGCAATACCTTGTTGCTGCAGGTGTCGGACATATTGGACTTGCAGACCATGATAAGGTTAGTCTTTCTAACCTGCACCGCCAGGTACTTTTCGGAACCGAAGACATAGGTTATTATAAGGTTGATGTTGTAAAACAAAAAATGTTTTCACTCAACAGTGATGTGAACATTCGTACATGGAATGAACGATGGACCCAGCAACATTGCCTTCAGTATTTTCCGGATTTTGATGTGATTGTTGACGCAACAGACAATTTTGCATCAAGATACCTCATCAATGATGCCTGTGTCTTGTTGGGTAAACCACTTGTATTTGGCGCTGTGTCACAATTTGAAGGACAGGTAGCTGTTTTTAACCAATTGTATGCAGATGGAAGCCGGTCTGTGAACTACCGCGATTTGTTCCCTTTGCCACCTGCCAATGGGGAAGTACTCAATTGTGCCGAAGGGGGAGTGTTGGGTGTATTGCCTGGCACGATTGGTACGCTGCAAGCCACCGAAGCCATAAAGCTGATTACAGGTATCGGAACAACATTGTCGAACAGGCTTTGGAATTACACTGCATTGACACAGGATGTTTTCATCATGCAATTGGTTGCCAATCCTCTCAGCCTTCAGCACATCCCCGTGTCTAAAGAACAGTTCATCTCAACTGATTATGAATGGCTGTGTGGATATCTTCAGCAAGGAATCAAAGAAATTGATGCGCTGGATTGGCAGGAAAAATTTCTGGACCACTTATTCGTGGACATAAGAGAATCACATGAATTACCCCGGTTGGATTCTTTCTGTTCCTCGCTTGCATTGGAATGGATGGAGTTACCTTTGTCAAATCTGGAAAACAACATCAGTCATCTCATTGGTAAAAATGTGGTGTTTGTTTGTCACGCCGGTGTGCGGAGTCTGGTGGCGGCTGATATGCTGATGAAAGCAAGTCCCGCCTCAGCGGTGTTCAGTCTGAAAGGGGGAGTACATGGATTGGTAGAAAAAAATCTAATTTGAAAGAATGGAAACAAGAAAGGAAAAAAATATTTTCACGGAAGGGCCAGTGGAAGCCGCATTCATCGCAAATAGCATTGCAAAGCATGCTACCAACACTTCGATTGGGGGGCACAGTATTTTCCTTGGTCAGGTAAGGGCTGATATGATAGGTGATAAACAGGTGCAGGCCATCGAATACACCAGTCATGTTGAGATGGCACTGGACGCCATGGCTAAAATCCGGGAGGATATTTTTGCTAAATATGAATTGACTTGTATGCATGTGCATCATAGCTTAGGCGTTATCAAAGCAGGTGAAATTTGCCTTTTTGTTTTCACCTCATCAAAGCACCGAAAGGCTGCGATTGATGCGTGTTCGGAATGTGTAGAACGAATCAAGGCCGAACTGCCTGTTTGGGGAAAAGAAATACTTGAAGGAGAAGGATATCAATGGAAAATAAATCATTAATCGTATGGTAAACATCACACATAAATCGTCAACCTTGCGTGAGGCCATTGCAATGGGGATTCTCACTGTTTCAAAACAGGAAACCATTGATGCCATCGTCAACAGGAAAGTGCCCAAAGGGGATGTGTTTGAATTCAGCCGAGCAGCGGGTTTGCTGGCCTGCAAGAAAACCTATGAGGTGATTCCCGATTGTCACCCCCTACCTGTTGAATATACAGCCATCACCCATGAGATTGATGGATTGAATATCATCATCAGGGTTGAAGTGCATACTGTCTATAAAACTGGTGTAGAGGTGGAAGCCATGCATGGTGCAGCCATCACGGCATTGACCATGTATGACATGTTGAAGCCCATTGATGATTCCATTGAAATTTCTTCCATCAGGCTTGAAAAAAAGAAAGGGGGCAAAAGTGATATCAAATATGCATATCCAGACACCTTAAGGGTGGCGGTCATCACTTGTAGCGATACTGTCAGCAAGGGTTTGAATATAGACAAGAGTGGAGATGTTATTGAAGAAAAGCTAAAGAAGCACAAACTCAGGGTCTCTCACAGGCAGGCCATTGCGGATGAGTTTGATGTGATTCAGGCAACAGCCAGGCAATTGATCGCTGAAGGAAATCAATTGATTTTATTTACCGGAGGAACAGGACTTTCTCCAAGGGATGTAACGCCTGATGCCCTTAGGCCTTTGATTGAGAGAGAGGTGCCAGGCATCATGGAGGCTGCAAGAGATTATGGACAGCAACGTACGCCGTATGCCATGCTGAGCAGAGGAATCGCAGGCTTTGCAGGAGAAACGCTGCTCATCACTTTGCCTGGATCACCAAGGGGTGCAGCGGAAAGCATGGATGCATTGTTTCCGTACATCCTTCATGTGTTCAGGGTTAGAGAAGGTGTTAGGCATGATTAACATACCATGAGTAAATACCCAATATATCTTGATTATAATTCAACCACACCCTGTGATCCTCAAGTGGTGGAAGCCATGTTGCCATACTTCTCCCAACATTTTGGGAATGCTTCCAGCAAAACCCATGCACATGGCTGGTATGCCGAGGATGCTGTTTCCCAGGCGCGTGAACAGGTAGCCTCCTTGATAGGTGCTGATGCAAAGGAAATCATCTTTACAGCTGGTGCTACCGAGTCTGTCAACCTTGCCATTCAGGGTTTGGCGCAGAAGCATGCTTCAAGAGGGAAGCATATCATCACCATTGCCACTGAGCACAAGGCCGTATTGGATGTTTGTGCATATTTAGGAGAACAGGGATACGACATCACCTATCTTCCGGTTGATGCGATGGGCATGATAGCGCTTGAACAGTTGGAGGGATCTATTCGAAAAGATACGATGCTGATCGCTGCCATGTATGCCAACAATGAAACGGGTGTGATACACCCTGTTGCTGCTATTGGACGCATTGCCCAAAAACATTCCGTTCCTTTTTTTTGTGATGCCACACAGGCAGTGGGTAAGATTCCAGTAGATGTACATGCTGATTACATCGATATGATGGCTTTCTCAGCCCATAAGCTGTATGGTCCAAAAGGAGTGGGGGCGCTGTTTATCAGAAAAAAAAATCCGTTATTGGAAATACCTCCATTGTTTTACGGAGGAGCCCATGAACGAAAATTGCGCAGTGGCACGTTGAACGTGCCGGGAATAGTAGGCATGGGAAAGGCTGCTGCATTGTGTCAGGCGATGATGGCTTCAGATGCAAAGCGCTTACAAGAAATTCGTGATATGTTTTGGAAGGAAATATTGGCTATTGAAGGAGTTCAGTGGAATGGACAAAAAGACCATTCGCTTACACATGTTGCCAATATTTGTTTTAACATGCAAGGCGGGGATAAATTAATCAAGACGATTTCTAAGCATGTATCCGTTTCTTCTGGCGCTGCATGTTCATCTGCTACCGTAGAACCATCACATGTATTAAAAGCCATGGGCTTCTCAGATGCTAAAGCACATGCTTCCATCCGCTTTAGTTTTGGAAGATTCACCACTCTGCAGGAAATAACCATAGCTATCGAAGAAATCAAAAAAGCGGTATCTCGCTTGTCTTGATTGAAGATTTGGTGGATGTAGATTGGATGTAGTTCAATACTTTTTAGCAAATTATTTTCACAAGATCTGACTATTCCAGCACCAAGTTTTGTAATTTTATAAAGACTAAAATTACCCAAGTGAACACCGACCTGGCCAAACAATTGTCTTTACTTGCCTTCCTGCGGTCGGCCTGTTCACATGTTCCATAAATTCAGTATTGCCAATCGTTTTTCCGCATCATTTTAATCATTTAAACTTTTTCAAATGAAGACGATACTCGTTTTTGGAATGGGAAAGGTGGGCACATTGGTAGGCATTTTGCTGAACAAGCGTTTTGCTGTCACCGGATTTGATAAAAACATTCCCACAGAACCCACTGGATTTGATTGCATCCAAGGGGATATTCATGATCAGTCTCTTTTGGAGCAAACCATTCCTCAGTTTCATGCAGTGGTTTCCTGCATGCCCTATAATTTGAATCTTTCTATTGCGCGCATCGCCCATGCGCATGGCATCCATTACTTCGATCTTACCGAAGATGTTCCTACAACTGAAGCCATCATGCAGATGTCTCTGACAGCAACGGCAGTCATGGCGCCACAATGTGGACTGGCGCCCGGTTTGATTGGCATCATTGGCGCCAACCTTGCCCATCGTTTCACCAAACTTCGAGACATTGAACTCCGTGTGGGTGCATTGCCCCGTTATCCCAACGGATTGCTGGCCTATTCTTTCACATGGTCGCCTGCCGGTGTGATCAACGAATACATCAACGATGCTGAGGTGATTCACAATGGCACAAGAAAAATGGTTCCGTCACTTGACGGAATTGAAAGCATCAATATTGAAGGAAGGGATTACGAAGCCTTCAGCACCTCCGGTGGTTTGGGTACCATGTGCCAGACCTATGTAGGAAAGGTGGATACCCTGAACTATAAAACCATCCGTTACCCCGGTCATGCACAACTCATGCGTTTTCTGCTGTATGAGTTGATCCTGAAAGACAAGCGAGAACTGGTGGAATCGATTTTAACGGAAGCCAAACCTCCGGTTGAGGATGATGTTGTACTGGTTTATGCCGTTGTTGAAGGATGGAAAGGAAATGCACTTGCCAGGGAAGAATACTATCGTTCCTTCCATCCCATCGACATCAACGGAAAAAAGTGGAGGGCCATTTCATGGACCACCGCCGCTTCCATCGCTGCAGTGGTTGAAATGGTTGCTGATCAGCAGCTGCCTCAAAAAGGCTTTCTCAAACAGGAAGAAATAGATTTCAGTACCTTTCTGGAAACACAAAACGGACAATTGTTTAAAGGATAAATACACCACATGAACAAGATTCAAGAACTGCAAATCGTCATGGACGCATTGATGGAAAAGTACAGTGATCGCGTGCCGGATGTAAAAAAAATCATACAGGCCATGATTGACAAGGGAATCATCAACAAAGCCGATGATATCCAAAATGATCATATTGCCTTTCGTTCACTGGGCTTGCCGCAACTGGGTATTCAATCACTGGAGAAAATATTTCTTCACTATGGCTATACCAAAAGGGAGCATTTGAATTTTGAAGCCAAGAAGCTGGATGCCTATTGGTATGCCCCTCCCGCACCCAATTTTCCCCGCATCTTCATCAGTGAATTGAGGGTTCATGAGCTGAGTGAACAGGCGCAAGCGATACTGCATACATACACGGATGAAGTTGCCCATGATCCGGTGGACAACCTGAACCTTGATGATCCCAAGGCCGTTGGTGAGTTCTTGCACCAGGGACTGTGGAGGTTGCCAACGGTTGAAGATTATCAAACCCTGCAGGCCGAATCAGAATATGCATCCTGGGTGATCTACAACCGGTATTATTTGAATCATTATACGATCAGCCTCCACCACCTTCCTCAGGCCTTCAATACCTGTGCCGCCTTCAATGATTTTCTTGAAGGCATTGGCATCAAATTGAATGACGCGGGAGGGAAGATCAAGATCAGTCCGGATGGACTGCTTTGTCAAAGCTCAACAGTGGCCCAGATCAT